>JAGCWB010000073.1 GCA_017962065.1 Bacteroidales bacterium | reverse complement strand
GGCGGGCAGGGATGCCGCGAAGCGGAATCCCGAAGGTGAGTGAGCGATGAGATTGCCTTTGTCGCTTCGCTCCGGAAAGCCGTAGGCGGGCAGGGATGCCGGAGCGCAGCGACGGAATCCCTCCAATTGCCGAATAGATCGTTCCTAACTATATTGTTGTTTAACGCAATAAACAGTTTTTAACAAAAGTTGTATATTGAATTAAACATTCCTTTTTCATTATAGGTATTGCGTTTTCATAATAAAGCGCTATCTTTGCAGTACGTATTTAAGTACTTATTGCATTATGATTACCGCTACCTATACAGACTTGAGGTCAAATTTGAAGGACTACCTTGACAGGGTTGTCAAGGATTCCGACAACGTCATAGTGAACCGTGGAGGTGGCTCGGCTGTTGTGATTATGTCCATGGAAGAGTATGAGTCCTTGATGGAAACGGCTTACATCATGTCACAGCCAGATCTTGTTGAGGCCATCCGCCAGGGAGACGAGGATATGAAGAGTGGGAACTATGAAGTTGTGAACATCGATGAGTTATAAGATTGCCTTCCTTCCCCGCGCTCGGAAAGATTTCGATGAGTGGAAAAAGACCGACGAAAAAACAGTTGAAAAGATTAAGGAAATCTTACGCGATATCGCAGAGCACCCTTACTCCGGTATCGGGAAGCCGGAGCCCCTCAAGCATAACCTTAGCGGCAAGTGGTCCCGTCGCATCAACAAGGCCGACCGGATTATCTATTCCGTGAACGGCGAAACCGTGCTTGTTTATATATTCTCTATGAAAGGGCATTATCAGAAATAGTACTACAGGGGTTCCTAATTCATCTCGAACAGCCCCTGCAACCATCCCCAAAATAAATATGATTCCTTTTTTTATAATCTCGTTTTCACAGATGTAATAAACACGTTAGAATAAACAAAATAGTTTATTTGACTTACATTCTTTTTCACTGAAAGAAGTATCCTGTATGAAAAAGCCACCGGCCATATTGGCTGGCCCGGTTGAAGCATGGACTCGCAATGCACAAGCCCACCACTGGCAGCTAATTCACTAATAATCAGTCACTCCCCGCATAGTAATCGTTCAATTTACGAACGATTACTTTGTAATAACTCGCTGAGTATCAGGGTTTTAACAGCCGGCCGACCCAGAGCGTATCACTGACCGTTAAGCAATTGAATATCAGCGAGTTATAGTATAATCCTCGTTCAAAGATCGGCCCGTCCGGAAAGAACCGTTAATTAGCTGAGTACTAGTATATTACGCTCACGGGATTAGAATTGCCAGCATCTCGTCGGCGTTGGAGAACTTGTAGCGGGCGGGGATGTCTTGCCAGCCGCGGCCTTTCCAATCGGCTAGGGCGAAGTCGCAGCCGGCGTCGCGGGCACAGGCAAAATCGTGGTAGGTGTCGCCGAAAAAGATGACTTCATCGGGGCGGATTGACTCACATAGAGCGCCGGAAGCCATCTCGATGCACCTAAGCATCGGCTCCGGATGCGGCTTGTGGTTAACGGTGTCTTCGCTGCAGACGATGTAGCCCAGGTACGGGACCATCTCCCGAAGATAATCGTCGAAATCGAACTCCATCCGGTTGCGGGAGGTGACTACGCCCGTTGCGATACCGGTTGCATGAATACGCTGCAAGGCCTCCATTACGCCCGGAAAAGGACTGATATGGTGCGACAGGGCTATGAAATTCTCCTCCCAGCGCTGCCCGAAGCGCTTTGCGTCGTCATATCCGTACAGGCCGGCCACCTTGCCGCTTGGAATGCCGAAAGTCTTGTAGGCCGTCTCATAGGAAACCTCTTTCCCAAGCAGTTCGCGGATGGTTACCATCAAAGACTCGACACCGGTTCTTTCCGTATCAATCAGGGTACCGTCTATGTCAAAAACCGCCAGCTTGTACATTTATAGTCCTATATGGTTATCCTGAGTGCAAAGATACAGAGTTTTTCGCTAAATTCGCGGTATGATTCAAACACCAAGACTCATATTCAGGCCTTGGGCCGATTCTGACGCCCCAGCGCTGTTCAAGTATGCTTCGGATCCGGATGTGGGGCCCCGCGCCGGATGGCCGCCACATCAGTCAGTGGAAGAAAGCCTGAAAGTGATCCACCAGTTCTTTTCCAACGGACAGACTTGGGCGCTGGTGCTCAAAGAAAGCGGATAGCCAATCGGTTGTATGGGATACTATGCCTTCGGAGAGAGTAACATCCCTATTGGAGAGAACGATGCCGAACTTGGGTACTGGATTGCCAAGCCATATTGGAACCAGGGGCTGTGCACCGAAGCGCTCAGGGCCATGATAGACTGGTGCTTCAGTAAAAAGGGCTTTGAAACGCTTTGGTGTGACTTTTTCGTTGACAATCCGGCATCGGGCCGCGTTATGGAAAAATGCGGCTTCCGGGACACCGGCAAAATCAATTGGTGCAGCCACCTCTACCTTGGCGACGAGCGTCCGGTAAAGATAATGAGGCTGGACTTTCACAAATAATTTATATATTTGTAATTGCACACGCGCGGGGAGTGGAATTCCCGAGCGAGACTAACAACCAATCTTACTTATGAAAAGGATCATAGGCATCATTTTCACCTGCTTTATGGCGCTGGCGGTATTCCATGCCTGCGCTTCCAAAGAGCAGGTGATTCAGGTTACGGCCGTGTCAATCAATCAGCCATCGGCCCAAATGATTATCGGCGAAACCCTTAAGCTCACAGCAACGGTATCTCCCTCAGATGCCAGCGAGAAAAACATAAGCTGGTCTTCCAGCCAAAAGTCAGTGGCCTCGGTCTCGGAAGAAGGGTTGGTTACGGCGCTCGAGGAAGGAACAACAACCATTACAGCTGCATCAGGAGGCAAAAGCGGCAGTTGCGTTGTAACTGTTAGCAAGGGCTTTGTAGCCGTGGAATCAGTCGTGCTGGATTACAAGGAATTACCCATGGTCGAGGGAGACGTTTTCACCTTAACGGCCACTATAAAGCCGGATGACGCCACCGACGCAGTCGTGACATGGTCTTCTTCAGATATCGAAATCGCAACGGTAGATGCCGGTAAAGTAACGGCCATCAGGGAAGGAGAAGCCGTAATCCAGGCAAAAGCCGGAGAGAAAACGGCCGAATGCAAGGTTACAGTATCGGCAAAAAAGATAGACGTATCCGCCGTCCAGCTCAGTAAAACCGAACTTTCCCTGATTATCGGCCAGGAGTTTACGCTTACCGCCACCATCGTTCCGGAGGATGCCACGGTCCGGACAGTCGAGTGGAGCACATCAGATGCCGATGTCGCTACGGTGGAAAATGGCAAGGTCATAGCCATAAAGGAAGGGACGGCAACAATTAAAGCTGAGGCCGATGGTAAAACGGCAGAATGCTCCGTCACCGTGGACTACATTCACGTACAATCAATAACGCTGGACAAGTCCTCGGCCACACTCTATGAAGGCGAAGAATTTACGCTGAATACAACCATCACACCGGACGATGCCACTTACAGCGACATCACATGGACCTCGGATGATCCGGAAATAGCTAAGGTAGAGGGCGGTAAAGTAACTGCAATAAAGAAAGGCTCCACCACAATTAAGGCCGAGGCCGACGGAAAATCGGCCCTCTGCCAGGTGGAAGTCCTGTCATCAATTGCAGAAATCTCCCTTAGCAAGAGCCAGCTCAGTATGATTATCGGCGACACAGAGACTCTTGAGGCCATTATCACCCCCGAAGACGCTACCCTTCGTGAAGAAATCACCTGGTCCTCAACAGATAAGAACGTTGCCACAGTTGATAATAACGGCAAAGTTACAGCAATAAAAGAAGGTACGGCAATCATATCGGCCATGGTAGAAGGAAAGAAAGCGGAATGCTCCGTCACCGTGGACTACATCCACGTGCAGTCAATAACGCTGGACAAGTCATCGGCCATGCTTTATGAAGGCGAAGAATTCACACTGAATGCAACCATTACTCCGAACGACGCCACTTACAGTGACATCACTTGGACCTCGAGCAATCCAGAAATCGCCACTGTAGAAGGCGGCAAAGTGGTTGCAATAAAGAAAGGCTCCACCACAATTAAGGCCGAAGCCGATGGAAAATCGGCCATTTGCCAGGTGGAAGTGCTGTCATCAATCGCAGAGATTTCCCTTAACAAGAGCGAACTCAGCATGATAATCGGCGACACAGAGACTCTTAAGGCCATTATCACCCCTGCAGACGCCACACTGCGTGAAGAGATTACCTGGTCATCCACAAACGAGAACGTTGCCACAGTTGACAATAACGGCAAGGTCACAGCCATAAAAGACGGTACGGCAACCATATCGGCCACGGTTGAAGGCAAGAAAGCAGAATGCAAGGTGACGGTAGATTATATCCATGTATCATCTATCGAAATAAGTGAGGCCGATGCTACGCTTTATATCGGCGAGTCAATTACTCTCACGGCCACATTAAAGCCTTCCAACGCAACCTATAATTCAATTGAATGGGTGTCATCCAACAATAATGTAGTGACCATAAATGATAATGGATACGTGACGGCCGTCGGCAAGGGCGAGGCCACGGTAACGGCAAAGTCAGATGGCAAAGAGGCCACGTGCCACTTCACCGTCCTGGTCCCTCTGACCGGTCTGTCATTCGACCAGAGCAGCCTGACGCTGAATAAAGGAGCCAGCGCCACTCTTACCGTCATCAAAACGCCATCGGACGCCACGCTCAGGGGCGAAATCGTTTGGACATCGTCCGACAAATCCGTTGCTACAATAAATGCCGATGGACTGGTCACGGCAATTGATAAGGGATCGGCGAATATTACCGCATCTGTGGATGGATGTACTGCCACATGTAAAGTTACGGTTAATGTTATTGTTCCCGTTTCTTCCATCACTCTGAATCAGGGGTCCTTAAAGCTCAAACAAAACGAAACGGCGCAGCTGGTTGCCACAGTTGGGCCCGAAGATGCAAGCGATAAAACCGTAACATGGTCTTCGTCGGACACTTCCATTGCGACGGTGGATTCTACAGGTAAGGTTAAGGCTCTTAAAGAAGGAACCGCAGTCATATCGGCAAAGGCCGGAGACAAGACGGCAACCTGTTCTTTGACCGTGTCAAATTCCACATCGGGTGGCCATGAGGGTACCGGAGACGAAGATTGGAATTAATAGGAGGACTTACTATGAAGACAAGATATATAGCTATTCTGGCCGGAATCTTTAGTATAATGGCCTGTAGTATTAAAGAAAAAGGCCCTACTGATGGCAACGTTTCCTTCCATGCCGTGAATGGTGATGCCAAGGACACGAAGACGGTCCTGCAAGCCGATGGCAACATCCTCTGGAGTGCAAAAGACAAGATTGACATATTTGTGGGGACAAAGTCTTTCAAGTTCACCGGTACTAACACAACAGAGGTTTCAGAGGCCACTTTCACGGGATCGCTTGATGGTCCAGAGTGGGGGCCAAATAACGAGTTTGGGGCAGTCTATCCCCATTCTTCTAACAACAGTTCAGACGGATCGTCTCTTTCTGTAAGCCTTCCTGGAAGCCAGAAAGCCTGTGCCGGAACGTTTGACAAGGATTTGTTCATTTCCGTAGCAAAGTCTCAGGATTACAACCTTTCTTTCTTCAATGTATGCGGCGGCATCAAGTTCTCCGTGACGGAAGAAGGAGTAAAGTCGGTCACCTTCAAGGGAAAGAAGGGGGAAGCATTAGCCGGAACCGCCAAGGTAGCTTTTGACCAGGATGGAAAGCCAATAATCCAGAAGGTCACTAATCCAATTGCCGAAGTGACATTATCGGCCCCCGAAGGATCAACCCTTGAAGTTGGGAAATGGTATTATATCGTATGCTTCCCTACCGTCCTTGAAAACGGCTATGTAATGACGCTGAACCGGGCCGATGGTAAAGTTGCCCAAAAGGATGGAATCAGTCCCGTAACCATCAAGAGGTCAATCTGGGGACGGCTAACGGAGATGGACAAGGGCCTGGAGTATGACTATGACAGCGGGCTCTTTATTACTGAACCCGATTATACGATTTCGTGTGAGGGCGGCACAATTGAGGTAGAAGTCAGAGCCAGCGTTGAATTCTCCGTCACTCCCGAAGTTGATTGGATTTCCTATGTCCAGACCAAGGCCCTCACTACATCTACGGTTGTTTTATCTGTCGCTGCCAACCCTATAAAAGAAGATCGTGTAGGTAAAGTAAACATTACATCGGCCGATGGAAAAATGTCCGGCGTCGTAACTATAACACAGGATCGTGCACCTGATGAACCTACTGGATTTGTGGTAGTTGGATATTCTTATAGGGGAAGGGTTTTGCCGAATACTGAACTTCTGACGCATATCAACTATGCTTTCGGCAAAATCAAGAGCGACTTCGAGACGCTGGAAATTAAATCAGAGGACGGCCTGAAGAAGGTCGTCGCCCTCAAAAACAGCAAACCAGATCTCAAGGTCCTGCTGTCCATAGGCGGCTGGGGCGCCGGCAATTTCAGCGAGATGGCGGCCGATGAAACCCACCGCAAGAACTTCTGTCAGAATTGCTTAAATGCTGTTAACAAGTACAACCTGGATGGTATAGACCTGGACTGGGAGTATCCTACCAGCAGCGATGCGGGCATTTCATCGTCTCCGGACGATACCAAAAATTTCACTCTCCTTTGCAAAGATTTAAGAAACGTACTGGGAAGCGGAAAACTCCTCACCATGGCATCGGCCTCAAATTCCAAATACGTGGATTGGCCCAATGTTATTCAATACCTGGACTGGGTAAACCTGATGACCTACGACATGGGAAATCCGCCTTACCACAATGCGGGTCTGTACAAGTCGTCCAAGACCAAGCGCAGTTGTGACGAGTCGGTCAAACTGCACAGTGACAAAGGAGTGCCCTATGATAAGATTGTCCTGGGCATGCCATTCTACGGCCGCGACGACAAAACCCTCAAGCCTTTTACCTCCGGCGACGACGACAACTTCGTATACTACAAAGATATATCCACCGCAGGCTATAACGTATGTTGGGACGGCACGGCCATGGTTCCTTATCTGACTAATGGCGATGGCACCATGGTGTTAACCTACGACGACAAGACTTCCATCGGCCTAAAAGCCGATTATGTGAAGCAGAAAGAACTTCGTGGTGCAATGTACTGGGCCATCGAGGGTGACGACGACAACTGGACGCTGTCCAAAACAATCGCCAGCACTCTGCTTGGCTGGACGGACCCCAGTTCGGGCGGCGACGATGATGCTTTCCTGGCCACAAACCAGTACATACAAAAGTATCTGGAAGAGGTAGACTACACTTTGGTTATTCAGGAGCATCCTTATGGGGACAGCGATAACTACGGAAAGTACACCAAGGTGACCCAGTATCCCGGCGGCGGTCCCAGCGTAAACGACGAAGAACTTCCGCCCACCTATACAATCACTTGGTCGGCCGCTTCCTCCAAGCAGACGCTCAAGGTGTGGGAAGGAGACTGGAGCCGGGAGTATTCCCTGAAGTCTGGCGTGGGCAGTCAGGACATCACCAACCTGGTTCCCAACACCACCTACCACTGGAAGGTGACTGCTTCCGGTTCCACGGTAGCCAGCGGCAGTTTTGCCACCAAGGGCCTCCTGCGTCAGGTTTATTACGCCCCCAACGTTCGCAACGGGCGCGACCTGGGCGGCTATAAAGGCCTTAACGGCAAAACTGTGGCTTACCACAAGCTGTTCCGCGGCGGTGCCATCCACGGCTCTCGCACTAACAGCACCGGCAAGGCCGAGATGCTGGCCGAGGGCATCAGGGCCGAAGTTGACCTGCGAGAGGCAGAGGACGTCCCGGACAGCTCCCCTCTTGGCAGCAGCGTTGATTTCTATGCTCCGGGCTTTGACAGCGGATACAACCACATGGTGAGGGATAATCCCGATAAGGTGAAGGACACCTTCTGCTGGGTAGTGGCCCGCCTGCGGGAAGGAAAGCCTGTTTACTTCCACTGCTCCGCCGGTCGCGACCGTACAGCCACCTTGGCCATCCTGCTGGAAGGCGTCCTGGGCGTTAGCGAGAGCGACATGGCTAAGGATTATGAGCTCACATACTTCACGCCTGCCGACTGGGGCATGTCCGAGAACGGCACAGTGTACAAACACTATTGGGACAACTACAGCTACCCCTCCGTCCGTAAGACCATCTTCAAGAATACCGACAGCGGCACATACCAAGAACGAATAGTCAAATACCTTTTGAATATCGGCGTACCACAGGCCGATATCGACGACCTCCGAAGCATTATGCTAAAGTAAATGTATGAGACGATTATTTAGTATAACTGCACTCCTTGCCACGCTCTCCCTCTGCACGGCGTGCTTTACCACCATGGCCCTTACGGCTGTGGTCCTTAGTAATATCACTCCGGGTGAGAAGGTCACCATCTCCGGCAGGACACTCGAACAAGTCCATCCCCAGGCCGCACTGTTGCAGACCGACAACGGTGAAACCGTGTGCATAGTATGCGCATTCGATAACTACAAGGACGGCATGAAAGTCAAGTCCAAGTTCATCCGCTGCGGCCTCTACCAATACACCGGCCCGGATGGCTCCGAGCGCTTCGCCCCCATCTTCGTCCGCAAAAAAGATTTCAAGACCCACTGGCCAATAGCCGCCCAGCTTGACGTCAACACCAAGTCAGAGCCGCAACAAGCAGAAGTCTATATTTAACAGCGCCATCAAAAAGTAGGGAGAAAATACCTTTTTTGCGCAAAAAAGTAGGGAGAAAATCCTTTCACTTCTCCAGGTTCACCCGGAATACTCCGCAAAGAAATTGGCCGATGAAATTGGCGTCACAGAAAAGGCCATTGAGAAACAACTGTCCAAGTTGAAAGCCTATGGCCGCATCAGAAGAAATGGCCCGGACAAAGGCGGAAGCTGGGAAGTAATGTAATAATTTTTGCTATATTAGCCGTATGAAAACTGATATCCTCATTTCTCCGGTGGACGGGCTCCGGCTGAGCCTGTTGTATGACTCCCCTGCCGATAAGCCCAAGGGCATCGTACAAATTGCGCACGGTATGTGCGAGCACAAGGAAAGGTATATCCCTTTGATGGAGTTCCTGGTTAAAAAAGGCTTTGCGGTGGTTTGCAACGACCATCGCGGCCACGGGGCTTCGGTCAAATCAAAGGAAGACCTTGGCTATATGGGCAAGGACGGCTGGCTGGCCATGGTAAAAGACACCAAGGCCGTGACTGAATGGGCCAGAGCCAAGTGGCCGGGCGTTCCGCTCACCCTTTTTGGCCACAGTATGGGCTCCATGGTAGTGCGCTCCTACGCAAAACGCTACGACGATCTCATCGACTGCCTAATCGTCTGCGGCTGCCCTTCGGACAACCCTGCCAGAGGCGGCGGAATCCTGATAAGCAAGATTATCGGCCTTATCAAAGGCTGGCATTATCGGCCTCAAATTATGCAGATTATGTCCTTTGGCGCATACAACAAGCCTTTCAAGGATGAAGGCTGGCCTGCCGCATGGGTTTGCTCGGACCCTGAGATTCTGAAGGCGTACCATTCGGACCCGCTATGCCAGTATGTCTTTACGGCCGATGGTTTCCTGAACCTTCTGCTGCTTATGAAGGACTGCTATACCAAGATCGGCAAGACTAAGCATCCGGACCTTCCCGTCCACTTTATTTCGGGCGAACTTGATCCTTGCCGAGTTGACGATAAAGCTCTTGGCAAAGCCGTCCAGCAAATGAAAGACCGCGGATACAAGGATGTCACCTTGAAACTCTACTCCGGCATGAGGCACGAAATTCACAACGAAACCCGTCATCAGGAAGTCTGGGATGACATACTTAAGTTTATAGACAGCAATGATTAAATCCATTTTACATCATAACCGGACGTTCGTTTCCCGGAAAGCGTATGAGCCTTTTGTCACGGACAAGTTTCCTGAGAAGAAGCTTGCCATACTCACGTGCATGGACACACGTCTGACGGTGCTGCTGCAGGAAGCCCTGGGCCTCAAGAACGGGGACGCAAAGATTATCAAGAACGCGGGCGGCGTTATTCCTACGGAGACGGATTCGGCCATACGGTCACTTCTGGTTGCCATCTATGAGTTGGGGGTTAACGAAGTGATGGTGGTCCATCACTCCACCTGCGGGGCATGCCACATGAGCTACAAGGAGTTCAAGCCGCACATGCTGGAGCGGGGCATCCCTGAAAGCACTTTGGCCGAATGGGAAGAAAAAGGCATTGCCGATTGGCTGGAGGGTTTCCACGACACGGAAGCCTCCGTCCGGAAGACCGTAGCCGCCATAGTCAACCACCCTCTTGTCCCTAAAGATGTCAACGTCCGTGGATTCATCATCGACTCAGTCACCGGCGAACTGACAGAAGTTTTTGAATAATATATGAAACGCACGCTAATCATTCTTGGACTGCTTCTTTGCAGCATCATTCCGGGATTCGCCCAAAGGGTCACTAACGGAAGCTACCAGACCGTTGCATATATCAAATCCGACGGAACGGTCCAGGATGGCTCATATCGTACCATCGGCCACATCAAGAGTGACGGCACGGTTCAGGATGGCTCATACCGTACTATCGGCCATCTAAAGAGCGACGGGACCGTTCAGGACCAGAACTACCGGACTGTTGGCCACATCAAGGATGACGGCACGGTGCAGGATGGATCCTACCGTACTATCGGCCATATCAAGTCCGACGGAACGGTCCAGGATGGCAATTACCGCACAATAGGCCATGCCGATGGAATCCCCATGAAGTGGGCGGCGTTTTATTTCTTTTTCAGTAAGTAAATCTTCCTGCCACTATTTGTACCTTCGAATATGAAAATTTATAATGGTATAGTTCGGCCGGCATTTACGCCGGAGCGCATTAGCGAGTTAAAGGCCGATGAAGTATTTGTATTCGGCAGCAATTTGGAAGGTATGCACGGCGGCGGGGCTGCTTGGGTGGCTTTCCGGAAGTTCGGCGCGGTGATGGGATGCGGCGTAGGCCTTCGCGGCCAAAGTTACGCCATACCCACCATGCAGGGCGGCGTGGAAACCATCAAGCCTTATGTGGATGAGTTTGTCTCTTTTGCTTCGGAGCATCCGGAACTGTTCTTTTTCGTGACCCGTATCGGCTGCGGCATTGCCGGCTTCCGGGACAAAGACATTGCTCCGCTGTTTGCCGGGGCTATCGGCCTGGACAATGTCTGTTTGCCGGAAAGCTTTGTAAAAGCGCTCTAAAGCACACTTTCGGTCTCTGAACCCCGGTCACTGTGCTTTAGCGTAGTATTGCCGACCCTGAGGGTCCAGTTGATGGACCTTCGGAGCAGTTTTCGGGAGTGAAAAAGCACGTAATCGCTGGATTTTATTATCTTTGTTAGCAGAATAGCATCTGCTTATGGCACAAGACAAATCATACATCCGGCTGGCGGGGGCGCGGGACTTGGAGGCTGTCAATGAGCTTCTCAGGGATGTGCTCAGGGTGCACCATGCCGGGCGGCCGGACTTGTTTAAGGGAGAGGGCAAGAAATACACGGACGAGGAACTGCTCAAAGTCTTCGCCAATCCAGACACCCCCGTATTCGTATATGAGAAGGAAGGGGCTGTCCTTGGATATATCTTCTGCTCTATCCAGGTTCCGTCGTCCGACCAGTTGAACCCCGTGAAGACCCTGTATATAGACGATCTCTGCGTGAACGGCAAAGCCCGCGGCCAGCATATCGGCAAAACACTTTTTGAATACGCGCGGGAATACGCAAAGGAGATAGGCTGCCATAATGTGACCCTGCATGTCTGGGAGTGCAACCCAAAAGCGAAAGCCTTCTACGAATCTCTGGGCATGAAACCTCAATATACATCCATGGAACTATTGATTAAATAAACCATGAAATCCAAAAAGCGCATAGTATGGGCGGTTATAGCAGCCGTCATCGTCATCCCAATTTTATATATAGTATTGGGGCCGGGGATCAAACTGAACACCCCGGTGATGAAAATGATCCTGAAGGCCAGCATCAAGAAGCCTTCGGAGAACTCCCCTGCCGATGGATACCGCCATATACTGAACATTCCGTACGTGGAAAACGGAGACCCCAAGCAAGTTCTGGACATATATTATGCCGATAGCATAAACCGCAAAAATGCCGTCCTCATCGACATACACGGCGGTTTTTACGTAGCCGGGCAAAAGGAGTGCAACAAGGATTTCGTGTCGGTATTCCTCAAGGAAGGCTTCGACATAGTGCTGGTTGAATACCGCCTGAACGACGGAGTCCGCGACGTGGCCGACCAACTCAAAGACTGCGCGTCGGCCCTGGATTATATAACCATTCATGCCGATGAACTGGGCCTGAACAAGGAGCGGATGTTCGTCACGGGTGATTCCGCAGGAGGGCATCTGGCGCTGTATATGGCAGAAGGATCGGCCGATGAATCCGTTCCAATAAGGCCCAGGGAGTTCCATCCCGCCGGCGTGCTTGTCAACTGCCTTGCATACGATTTCGGGGCGTTCGGCGGAGCAAAAGACTATGCCGATGATTTCAAGGAGTGGTTCCTTGGCCCCAGGTTCCGGGACAGTGCTTATCTTGAAACCCTCTCCCCCAGGACCTACATCGGCAGCCTTGAAGCACCCCTTTTCATCTCCACCTGCACCAACGACTTCATCCGGAGCCAGTCCCTGGAACTGAAGCAGGACTGCGAAGACATTGGCAAACCCTTTACCTTCATCGACATCCCCTCTAAAAGCATGAAAGTTGGTCATATTCACAACGTCACCAAACTTGACCTCCCTGAATCTCAGGAAGTTAACGGCACCATGGTGACCTTCATGCAAGAGCACTGACCGTTGGCGCAAACGGCAATTAATTAAGGTAAACGTATGCACGCATTCGGGCTTTCCCAAATGCGTGCATGCTTTATATTAATTATGCTTGTAAAACTACATGTAAAGTAATAAATTAGTGGTTTAATAGGAAAGTCCAACAACGACATCGACATGTTCAAAAAGACGGTCATACTTATATCCGCTATCTTAGCACTGGTTGCGTGCAATCAGGCAAAAAAAACTCCCGCCCACGTTCCCCAGCCTTCCGATTCGCTATATACCGCACATGCCGCCCTTAAAGTCTACGGCACGCATCCGGAGCGGGCCCTGGCTATAGTGGATTCGGCCCTCATTGTGGGCAACATAAGTTCCTTCAAGGCCGATTTCCTCCGTGCCTTGATATATGCCAACTCGGTGGAGAAGCCGCAGTTTAACAAGGCCATTGACCTCTGTGAAGGGCTGCTCAGGCACGATTCCACGCAGGTTGTGGATAAATCTACCTTCGCCAAACGCAACGACGTGCTGGGCGTAATGATGGACGCCTGTCGCAAGAAAGGCGACGACGAACGCTGGCTCAAGTACGCCATAGAGCGGGCCGATCTTAGCCGCAGTCACGGCATGGAAACGGAGGCCCTGCGCATGGAGGCCGAGATTGGTGCCGCCATGACCGGTCTTGGCCGCAGGGACGAAGGGCTTATCAAACTGGAGCAGGTAATCCGCTCCCTGAATACAGGCGAGCCCAGCATAGACCGCCTGGATGCCGGAATAGTTGCCCTCAAGCGCAGAATAAACGTTTTTGAACAGGCGGGACGCTTCCAGGACATGATTCCAGACGCTCAGACCATAATACAAAAACTGGAAGATTACCAAAACACCCCATCGGCCTATGCCAAGGACAGCTTCCGCCTGCCCGACGAAAGCAGTATGGGCCCCTACTGCAACTTTTATACTGCTCAAGCCCGGGCATTCCTGGCCAGGGCCTATTCACAAATGACTCCGCCCAACCTGGACGAAGTTCGCAAGTATGTCCGCATGTTTGAAGAGTCGGACTTCGGGCACACCTTCGGCGGCCGCCGCATGTTAACCCCGGCGTGGAAGTGCCTGGGACAGTGGGACAAAGTCACAGCCATAAATGCCGAAGCGGAAAGCCGGATGGGCACCGATACGCTTAATATAGCTTACGCCTCCATCCTCAAGGACAAGGCCGATGAAGCAAAGGCCAAAGGGCGCTATATCCAAGCAATTTCATACATGGACCGTTACGCCAGCTTACAGGAGAAGCTTAGTGAGAAACGTCACGATTCAGAGGCCCAGGAATACGCAGCCCGCTACCACGCAATGGAGCAGGAACAGAAGATTAAGGATGCACAGGCCCAGTCGGCCCGCAAGGATGCCGTCATAGTGGTCATCTTGCTTATCCTGCTCATTATTATCACCTTTACCATTCACGCCGTACGCCAGCGCCATGCCATTGTGCAAAAGAACCGTGTACTGGCCAGGATGATCAATGAGATGTCAGAGTCTCAGGCTCATGCCGATGCGCCCAAGCCCGACAAAGCGCTGTTTGACATGATTGACGGCGCTATCCGTAAGGAAAAACTCTATACCAACGTCAATTTACAGCGTCAGGACATAGTGGACCGTTTTGACATCGGCCGGCATTCATTGAACGACTTATTATCGGCCTATGCCGACGGGCAGTCGTTCACCGCTTATATCAACGGCATACGCATGCAGGACGCCATCCGGATGATGCAAAAAGAACCGGATACCCCCATTGGCGTTATAGCCGAAGCCGTGGGCTTCACGCCCGCCAATTTCCGGGAACAGTTCAAGCGTCAGTTTGGAATGACACCTACAGAATACAGGAATAATTTGTAAAATTTACTCATATGAAAGACAATTATATGGTTCCGGAGAGCAACTCCGTAGAGGTGGCTACTGAAGCTATTGTTTGCAGCAGCGCTAAAACCATAAATGCAAGCCGCAGTGATTACGGAGAAGCTGTATCACAAACATGGGGCGATGACGAGGAATAAACACTTGCCGGAATAATACCGGCGTATGGATCAAGCTCTGCAACCATCCTGAGCATACCCCGGAAAATTGCCCTTATCACAAGCACTGATAAAGATTTGACTAAAAATTTGTATATTTACAACTTATAGAAATATTTGCTAAACTCTCTATGGAAAAAGCGAACAACAGTAAACCCTCAAAGCGAGACTCGTTCGGCAGCTCGTTCGGCGTGCTGGTAGCACTGGCGGGATCGGCCGTTGGACTTGGTAACCTTTGGCGTTTCCCCTACCTGGTGGGCCAGAACGGCGGTGCCGCATTCATACTCATCTATCTGGGATTCGTAATCCTGGCCGGTCTGCCGGTTATGCTGGCCGAATTTATCATCGGCCGCCGAAGCCAGGCCAGTGCCCGCAAGGCTTTCCTTACACTGGCCCCGGGCAGCCGCTGGGACATTACAGGTGTACTGGGGGTTATTTGCTGTATCCTTATCCTCTCGTTCTACTCGGTAGTTGGCGGTTGGGGTACGGAATACCTATACAAGGCAGTTTGTTTTGACTTCAACACCGGAAACGACCAGGCGCTCAAAACAATGTTTTCCAACTTCTCCACTTCCGTATGGCGCCCGCTTATATGCCATAGCATATTCCTGGCCTTAACGGCCGGCATTGTGATTGCCGGTGTGCAGAACGGCATCGAGAAGTTCTCAAAAGTGATGATGCCCGTTCTGTTCCTCATTGTTATAGGCATTGCCGTGCGTTCCATGACACTTAAGGGCAGTGGCCCCGGCTTAGACTACCTTTTCAAGCCGGACTGGTCCAAAGTGACGTCTCAAACCTTCCTGGCAGCGTTGGGACAGGCATTCTTCTCGCTGTCTCTGGGCTCCTGCATGGTTGTCACCTATGCCTCTTATGTTAAGAAAGACGCCAATATCCTGTCACTGAGCGCCCAAACGGCCGCTGCCGATACAGTCTTTGCCCTCATTGCCGGCTGCGCCATAATGCCGGCCGTGTTCGCATTCGGCATCAGTCCCGGCGAGGGTCCGGACCTTGTGTTCATCACCCTGCCTCATATCTTCAGCCAGATGCCCATGGGCGGAATCATAGCCATTTTCTTCTTCCTGGCACTGCTGCTTGCCGCCCTCACATCGGCCATATCTATCCTGGAGGTGATTGTTGCTTTCTGCATCGAAGAATTCAAGATGAAGCGCGGAGTTGCCGTTGCCCTGGTTTTCATCCTTATCTGGATTCTTGGCGCCCTGTGCTCCCTCTCCATGGGACCGCTGGACAGCTTTAAGATTTTAGGCAGGAATATATTCGACCTCTTCGACTTCTTATCGGCCAACTTCCTTATGCTG
The DNA here is from genome assembly GCA_017962065.1 of Bacteroidales bacterium. Lineage (GTDB taxonomy): Bacteria > Bacteroidota > Bacteroidia > Bacteroidales > UBA932 > Cryptobacteroides. Next base: position 5,928 of record JAGCWB010000073.1, on the reverse strand, counting down.
ATTGGCGGCCTGTTGGTGGTTATATTTGTGGGCTGGAAACTTGGACGCAAGGTTGTGTTTGACGAGGTCAACAACGGCGGAAGCCTCAAAATGGCACCCTGGCTGCTCAAGACCCTGCTGTTCCTCATCCGCTTTGCAGCTCCCGCCGCCCTGCTGGCCATAGCATTCTTCCAAATTCACGAATAGGAATGAAAAAAAACTTACGTACCAGCATTCTCATTGCCTTTGCCGTATTCATCGCTCTCACTCTGGGAGCATCGCGCCTGGCGCACGTCTTCTCAAGAAAGGCTTTGCTTGAGGAGGAGTTAAAGAGCGCCCGGGAAGACCTTGAGGATATAACCGTCAAGTTCCAGAATGAGTTTAATGAAGGGAGAGATCTGGACGGAATCAATTTCTTCGAGGAGGCCTCCAAGGTGGAATCTGTAGGCCGATGGGACTGCTGCTACGTTCTTTGCGACACCTCCGGACGGGTGATCGCCCCGTCGGCGCTTGCCGGCAAACCGCTTGAATACAGCGTTTACCAGCAGCGGAAAGACGGCATTACGCTTGGTACCTTTGACGGGCACATGGTAGCCGTTATCCATTATGATGTGGAAGGCAGTCCGTATGTAGTCTATGGGCTGTACGACAAAGGCTACCTGCTGGGAGACAACCACTACATGGAAGGATCCTACCGCACAATCCTGCTGTTCATAGTTACCATTCTGCTGCTGATTTCATGGTTCTGGATAATTCCGGCCATAGAAAGGATCATGGACCGCAAGCAAAGCGCCGAGGAAACCATTTCAGTTGCCAGGAATATCCAGCAAAAAGCCGTCACTCAGGATTTTCCCTCCAACTCACAGGCCGATTCATACGCCATCCTAACGCCCATGTACGAAGTGGGAGGCGACATTTACGGATGTAAGATAATAGGCAATAAACTGTGCTTTGTAATAGGAGACGTTTCCGGCAAAGGAATGGGAGCGTCGTTCCTTATGTTCATGGTGAGCAGCCTCATTTTCCCCGCATTCAAACGCGAAAACACACCGGCGGAGATAGCCCGTTACCTTAACGAACTCATTTGCGACAACAGCGACTACGATATGTTCTGCACCCTGATGCTTGGCTCCATTGACCTGGACACCAGAGAGATGGAATACTGCAACGCTGGCCATACCAGGTCACTCCTTGACAAGGACTTCCTCCCTCAGGAAAGCAATTTCGTACTGGGCGGATTCCCCGGTTTTGAGTATGTGTCGCAAAAGATAACACTCCCCCACGGCTCCAGGCTGGTATTCTATACCGACGGAGTCACCGAGGCCCGTAACCAGAACAAAGAGTTTTTCGGAGAAGAATCTCTTCTTGAATGGGCCCGGAACGATTACGGCAATGCCAAACAGACCTGCGAGTCCTTAATGGACAAAGTCCGCACATTCAGGGGCAAGGCTCCACAGAATGACGATATAGCGATAATGACAATTAAAATTATATAACACTATGACTGTAGATATCAAAGAACTCGACGAAAAAACCGTCGTTACCGTCACCGGTGAACTGGATTCCGTCACAAGCGAAGAATTCCAGAAAGCAGTTGCCCCTCTTATGGGTAAAGAAGGGCTTAAAGTAGAACTGGATATGGCCGGAGTGGACTACATAGCGTCCAAAGGCCTCCGTGTTATCCTGGCCCTTGCCCAGTCAATTATGCCCAGCGGAGGCAAACTTACGGTGGTAAACCTTACTCCCGCCGTACGTATGGTATTTGATATGTCTGGTTTTAGCAGGATGTTCATTGTATGATTTCACCATTATCGCAATCGCAGCTTAGCATATACCTGGCTTGCCAGGGCCTGAAGCCGGAAGACGGCAATTATCAGCAGGCCTCGCTATACAAACTCCCGGATAGCATTCCCCTGGAAAAGTTTGCCGCTGCACTTAAAACCTTCGTTGAGGCTCACCCCTACATGCTTTCTACCATAGTCATGGACGAAGGAGAGCCCCGCATGAGCACTCCGGAGAAGGTCGATTGGCAGGCGCCCGTCATGGAGATCGGCTCAATAGACGAAGCCCGCAAGGGTTTCTGCGCCACCATGGACCTGAACGCCGGCAAGCCCCTTTTCCGCCTGGAGATATACAAAACGCCGGAAGGAAATTATTTCTATGCCGATTTACACCATATAATCTTTGACGGTGCATCGGCCGGCATCTTCCTCAAGGACATTACCGCCGCCTATGACGGAACTCCTTTGCAGAAAGAGACCTTCTCCGGGGCCGATATAGCCCTGGAAGAAGAGGCGGCACGTAATTCAGACGCCTTTGCCGAGGCCAGGGAATGGTACACCGCCACCTTTGCCGAGGCAGCCGAGACTCCCTCGCAGATTCTTCCGGACGTCTATGGCAAGGAACCTGCCCCTTATAAGGAACTCCTTATCCCGCTAAGCATCGACGCAGCCGTAGTGCGTGAGGTCACCTCCGTACACAGATATGCCGAGAGTATTCTGGCCCACGCAGCCTGGGGCCTTACCCTGGCCGCCTGGAATGCCGATACAAAAGCCTGTTTCGCAAGTATCTGGAACGGCCGCAAGGGCGCCAACAGCCGCAATTCCATGTGCATGTGCGTGCACACCATCCCCGTAATGGTAGAGGCCGCTCCGGACCAGGAAATCGGCGAGATTATCAAGAAACTCAACGACCAGACCCGTGGAATACGCCAGCGCGCATTCTATTCCTTTGCCGACTGCAACCGAGACCTTGGCCTGAACGCCGCCCTGAGCCTCTCCTTCCAGGGACAGTTTGTGGGCACCACTATTCCGCTCACCCTTGGAGACCAGACGATGGAGGCCGAAGACCTCAGGACCAATCCTCCGGGCATGGGCCTGTCGTCAGAACTGTTCAGCAGCACCGACGGCCCCTGGCAAATCCGCTGGTGGTACCGTCCGGACCAGTATTCAGAGGAGCTCCTGCGCAGCCTAACAGACAGTTACTGCGCCACCTTCGCCTCAATGGCCACGGCCCGCACGGTTGCCGAGCTTAAGCACACCACCGCCGCACAGGAAGAGCAGCTCCACTCCTTCAATCCAGGCCCCATCGAGGCCGATCCCAACAAGTGCGTGCTGGATTACTTCAAGGAGCACGTGGCTGCAAGGCCTGGCGACATCGCCCTGGTTTACAAGGACAAGAAAATAAGTTATGCCGATGTTGACCGCCTGTCTAACAACCTGGCTGCAGAGATTCTGAAGCACACCTCCCCCGGAGGCGTGGTGTCCATAATCCTTGGACGCAACGAGTGGATGATGATTGCGCCTCTGGCCGCCCTTAAGGCAGGTTGCGCATACCAGCCGCTGGATCCTTCCTATCCGACCGAGCGCCTTAACTGTATGGTAAAGGATGCCAGCGCCGCCCTTCTTATTGCCGATCCAGGCCTGGAGAAACTTGTGACAGAGTATGAAGGCCCCGTTATCGGCACGGATAAGATTTATTCCCTGCCGGAAGGAAAGCCCAATGCTCCCGCACCCAAGCCGGAAGACCTGTTCATCCTCCTGTACACCTCCGGTACCACAGGTACGCCTAAAGGCTGCATGCTAAGTCACGGGAACGTCACTGCCTTTGGATTCAACAACGCAACGAACCTGTCCTGCGGTCCTACCTCTCAGCTAACAGCTTATGCCAGCTTTGGCTTTGACGCCTTTATGGGCGACCTTTGCACATCGCTTGTCGCCGGAGCCGCAATTCATATTATCCCCGAGGAAATCCGTCTGGACCTTGCCCAGCTTGATGCCTATTTCACGGCCAACGGCGTTACGCATTCCCTGATGACCACGCAGGTGGCCATCCAGTTCGCGCTCAATTATCCGGACAATCCGTCCCTGAAGTACCTGTACACAGGCGGCGAGAAGATGCCTTCCATCGCCCTGCCTCACTACCAACTGGTGAACTGCTACGGCCCCACCGAAAGTTCTTGCTACGTTGTGTACAAGAAGGTTCAGAAGCAGGAAGAAAACGTTCCTATCGGCAAACCTCTTCCGGGCGTACATGCCTATATAGTATCTAAAGGCGGAGCTTTGCTGCCCATTGGCGCCGCAGGTGAACTGCTTGTGAGCGGACCTCAGGTTGGCCTTGGTTACCTTGGCAGGCCGGAAAAGACCGCCGAAGTGTTCATAGACAACCGCTACGAAGACGACGAGTACCATCGTCACGTGTACCGCACTGGGGATATCGTACGTTACAGGGCCGACGGAGACATAGAGTTCATCGGACGTCGCGATAATCAGGTGAAAATCAGGGGTTTCCGCATTGAACCTACCGAAATCGAAGCCGTCATCCGCGACTTCCCCGGAGTAAGCGACGTAACCGTACAGGCCTTTGACGAAAAAGGCGGAAACGGCAAGTTCCTGGCCGCATACATCGTTGGGGCCGATTATTTGGACAAAAAGGCACTGGCCGATTTCATCGCCGAGCGCAAACCGCCGTACATGGTTCCTGCCGTGATGATGCAGATAGACGCCATCCCGCTCACCGTGAACCAGAAAGTGGACCGCAAGGCCCTGCCGGAACCGGTGGCCGAGAAACATGTCGCGTCCGGCGAAGCCGCTCCGCTTAACGTGCTGGAGCAGCAACTTGCCGACCTGATCGCAGAAACCGTTCAGATTGAAGGCGTTGGCCTTACCGAACCTTTGTACCTGTACGGCTTGAGTTCTCTGAGCGCACTGCGCCTTGCCACCGCGCTGTACAAGAAATACGGCGTACAGGTGGACATGAACACCTTTGCAAGGGAAGCAACTCTGCAAACCATCGAGAACGAGGTGCTCAAAAACCTGCTCAAAGGTGGTGCAGGTGCTCAGACACAAAGCCGTGAGGCAGCTCCCGCAGCGCTCACAGGCCAGCAGACAGGTATCTGGTTCGAATGCATGAAAGCCCCTCACGAGACCTTCTACAACATTCCCCAGTACTGGACCTTCCCTGCCGATCTGAATCCCGACACCCTGCGCAAGGCGGTCATAGACGTAATCAAGTGCCACCCCTACATCAACACGCACTTTGTCACCGAAGGCGGCGTGGTGCGTCAGGTGCCAGTGGATGCCGAGCCAGTGGTAGGATTCGAACTTATGGCCGATGAAGCCCTGGAAGCTTATGCCGCTAGCTTCGTACAGCCCTTCGAACTTGAAAAAGGCCCGCTGTACCGCATTACCGTGGTGAAAACGCCCACTGCGCTCCATCTGTTCATGGATTTCCACCACACCATCTTCGACGGCCGCTCCTGCGACATCTTCCTGAACGAGCTCACCGCTGCACTTAGCGGCACAGCTCCCCAGCCCGAGGCATACAGCTACTTCAACTATGCAGCGGATCAGATGGAGGCCGATATGAGCGCCGCAAGCGAATTCTTCGCCGGCGTGATGGAAGGCTTCGAGGAACCCGCATCGCTGCTTCCGGACCTGGAGCCCTCGGGCGAAAAAGGCGCCGGAGCATATCTCAATCTCCCCGTTGGGGCCGATATTGCGGAGCGCTGCAAACAGCTTGGCATTTCCGAGGCAAGTTACTGCCTTGCAGCCGTTTACATTGCTGCAGCAGCTTTCAGCGGCAAGGACAAGGTGTACATGTGCACCGTTAGCAACGGCCGTAACGACATGCGCACTGCCGATACCTTCGGCATGTTCGTGAACACCCTGGCCATATCCTCCAAGCCCGGAGAGTGCAGCACCGTGGATGAATTCCTGCGCCGCACCGACTCCGAGTTCAGCGGAGTGATTGCCCACGAAGACTACCCCTTCGCCCGCGTAAGTTCCGACTTCGACTTCCAGCCGCAGATGATGTACGCCTACCAGGCCGGCATCCTTACGGAATACCTGGTTGACGGAACGCCCCTCAAGGGCACCAGCCTGGAAATCGGCGCCTCCAAGTTCCCGCTGAGCATTTTCGTTCAGGGTACGGCCGAAGAACCGGTATTCG
>JAGCWB010000072.1 GCA_017962065.1 Bacteroidales bacterium | reverse complement strand
TGAGGACAGTATCGAGATCGAGGATAACAAGGCGACGGTCGAGTGTGCCGTAACCATGGTCGACTTCGGTAAGATCCTGAATTACGGCAAGTTCAAGACCGCCGGAGAGCTTGCTTCCGCGGTCCCCGATATAAGTCTGGTAGCCCTGCTCCTTTTCCATGATGAAGTCGTGCGCATTGGCAATTTTGGCGGCGGCCTCCACCTGCTCCATTGTGGCACCTTCCATGCCGAAGGCTATGTTGTTGAAGATGGTGTCGTTAAAGAGGATGGGCTCCTGGTTCACAATGCCCATGAGGCCGCGCAGGTCCTTTACCGCCACGTTCCTTACATCCTTGCCGTCCAGCGTAATGCTGCCGCCTGTAACGTCCCAGAACCTTGGAATAAGGTCTGCCAGCGTAGTTTTGCCTGCACCGGATTCGCCCACTATGGCTATCATCTTGCCGCGCGGGATTTCCAGGTTCACGTTTTGCAGTATCTGTTTTGCACCGTCGTAGCTGAAGTTTACGTCCTTCAGCTTTATGCTGCCGTTGAAGTCCTTGAGCTCCAGCGGTTTGGCAGGGTCTTTTATAGGATTATCGGCATCCAGGATCTTGTTGATCCTTTCCATTGAGGCCATGCCTTTGCGTACGCTGTAGGTTGCGCGGGACAGCTCCTTAATGGGCTCGATAACCGAGTACAGGATAACCAGGAAATAGATGAAGGTGGATGCGTCGATGAACTTTCCTGCGCCAAATAGACTTTTGCCGCTAATGATCATTACGCCGCCAACGCAAAGTACAATCATGAGCATAACCGTGCCCAGGAACTCGCTCACGGGATGGGCCGATGCCTGCCTCATGCTAACGCGGGCCACCTTGCGGCGCATCTTGTCCGTTATGGCGTGGAAGCGGGCCGACATGCTTTTCTCGGCATTGAAAGCCTTGATTACCCTAAGGCCGCCAAGGGTTTCGTCCACCTGGCTCATGGTGTCGCTCCAGAGGGTCTGTGCCTCCATTGACGAGCGTTTTAACTGCTTGCCGATCAGGCCCATGATCCATACGAAAGCCGGTGCAAAAACTATGGTGAACACCATCATCTCCGGGCTGATCCAGGTTAGGAAGCCAAAGTAGATGACAATGAGGATTGGATCCTTGATTAGCATTGACAGCGAGGCGATTATGGAATTCTCTACCTCCGACACGTCGCCGGTTATGCGGGCTATTATGTCGCCTTTGCGCTCTTCCGTGAAAAAGCCGATGGGAAGGCTTAGTATCTTGTTGTAAATGCGGCAGCGGATTTCCTTGACTATTCCCGTGGAGATGGGAATCATCACCGCGTTGGAGCCAAAGTAGCAGCTGGTTTTGAGGGCGGTGAAAAGTATCATTACGCCAGCCAGCATGAAAAGGGTGTTGCCGGCCCCGTGCACCGCCGCAAAATCGGCCACATAGAAGTAGAAGTTATTGATTACCTTGTCCTTGAAGTCCATGGCAGTGTCCCACGGAATGAACGTGTACTGCGTGTTGTCCACCCTGAAGAGGATATTCAGGAGCGGAACAAGGATGGCGAAGGAGAAGATGTTGAATACCGCGCTGAGTATGTTCAGCACCACAGAGCCCACAAGATGGCCCTTATAAGGAAAGGCGTACTGCCTCATCATTTTCAAAAATCCACGCATACCCTACAAATATACAAAAACTAAAGCACTTTATCCAGCCAGTAGAAGATTAACTGGATGCGTTTTCGCATTACGTTGTAGTCCAGGGTGGAGGGGGTGTCGGTGACCTTGTTGTTATTCATGGTTATACCGGATGTGAAAACCACGGCCGGAATGCCATGTTCCATGAAAATGCACTGGTCTCCCACGCGGTTGTAGAACAGATTTGTGAAATCCTTGCTGCCGTAATAGTCGAAGCCGATCTCAAGGCCCAGATGCTGGTCCTTGTTTGCATTAAGCAGCGTGTTGCGGCGGCCGGTGGCTTCTTCCGACAACATTATGATATAGTTGGGGTTGCCTTTTGTGATGGGTGCAAGGGTGGCGCCCAGTTGGTCCAGATTAACTTCCAGCATAATCTGCTCCGGGCTAATGGCCTCTCCGGTTGCGTGATTTACGAGTTTCCCCGATTCTATCTCGCGCCAAAGTTCGGCCGCTCCGGCCGAATTCTTCTCCTTGCCGTCCAGCGCCGCGAAGATGATGCCGCAGGGATAAGTCTTTTTGCAATCCTTCATCTGCTTGAACATGCGCGCCACTTCCAGCATGGCGGCAACGCCGGAAGCGTTGCTGTCGGCCCCCGGATAGAAGGTTCCGCCAAGATTGCCCAGATTGTCGTAATGTGCCGTTACAAGCACGTAGCGGGCAGGATTTGCCGTTCCTGGAATAATGCCGATGACGTTGCGGGCAAAGCCGGACGAGGTCTTGAATCCGTGCAGCCAGGCTCCACCAAGCGGCTGCAGCTGCAAGCCGCGGAACTGGTTCTCCAGCCATCCTGCGGCCTTGGCCGCGCCTCCGGAACCGGTGGCCCTTCCGCCAAGACTCTCGTTACACAGATAATCCACTGTGGAACGGATGTTTTCTACTTTTAGTACGCCCTCGGCATTCTTAGGGCTTATGGTGTAGTGCACCCTCTGTGCGGCAGCCGGATCTGCGGCCGCAAGAAGGAGTATCATGAAAATTTTTCTTAACTTTGTCATTTGGCGCGAAATTAGCAATTTCGTAGCGGATTTTAAAATTTATTTTGATGAAAATCGGCCTCCGTATAATCTTTGTGTGCCTGGCGCTGTGCATTGGTGTATCGGCCCATTGCCAGTACGACAAAGACGTGTTCTCTTTCCGTGGGCGCGCTGCCCTTCAGGACGGCCGCCTGAGCGAGGCGGTGGCCAATTTCAACATCCTTGCCCAGCTGGACTCCACGGACTACTGGACTTTCTTCTACCGCGGCATAGCCAAGTACAATCTGGGTGATATCCGAGGTGCCAAGGCCGATTTCTCTACGGCGGTGCGCCTTAATCCGGTGTTCACATCCGGTTTCCATTATCGTGCCATAACGGAAAGCCGTACGGGCGATTATGACCAGGCGCTGAAAGATCTGGAAAGGGCAATTGAACTGCGTCCTGGCTCGTCCGGGTTGTATTTCACCCGCGGCGTCACTTATTTTTTGAGCAGACAGTTCGAAAGGGCTGTGGCCGACTTCGACAAGTACATCCGCAAGGAGCCCAAGGATCCATCGGCCTATCTTAACCGCGGAGCGTCGTTCCTTTTTCTAGGCGATTCCACCAAGGCGCTGGCCGATTATAACCATGCCATCAAACTGGACCGTTTTGAGCCGGAAGGATATATCCGGCGCGGCGGACTTATGGCGGCGCAGAAGAATTACGATGAAGCACTGAACGACCTTAACAAGGCCGTGGAACTGGACTCCACCATAACCCTGGCATACTTTCAGAGGGCCATTGTGCGCTCGGAAATGGGGGATCTGAATGCTGCCATGGGAGACCTCAATACCGTTTTGAAGTACGAGCCGGGCAATGCGTTGACCCTTTATAACAGAAGCCTTTTGAGCGCCCAGGTAGGGGATTACGAGGGTGCCTTGTCGGACATGGACCGCGTGATAGCCATCAACCCCGGCAACGTGCTGGCGTATTTTAATCGTGCCGGCTACTTTATTGAAATGCAGCGCTGGGACGATGCCCTGGCCGATTATAACAAGGCAATTGAGCTGTATCCGGACTTTGCGAAGGCGTACATGAACCGCGCTTTTGTAGAGTTGCAGATGGGTATGTCTCGGGCTTCCAAGGAGGACTACCGCACGGCCCGCGCAAAGGTGGCCGAATATGAAAAGGCCACGGCCGGCGGCGCCAACTTTGCCGACACCAGCCGCAAATACAGCAGCCTGCTGGCGCTGGACGCCGATTTTGCCCGAAGCGGCGGCTTCGAGGACGAGATGCTGCGCCACCGCGACGTGGACATAAACCTGAAGCCCCTGTACCGCTTTGTGCTTGTGGATAAGACGGACAACGCCAACTACGCCCTGGCCCATAAGTACGAGAACAAACTCCTTGACAATTTCATAGCAAAAGCACAGCTTCCGGTGGAGGTGAGCGCAGAGAAATCGGCCTTGCCTGTAACGTCCGAAATCCTTACCCAAAGCGTGAACAGCCCGTTCTTCAAGGGCCTGCAGGACGTCGGCCTTAAGCAATATACAACTGCGCTTCAGCACTTTACGCAGGCTGTGGATGACGAGGATTCCAAGGACCCGTATGCCGTGTATCACAAGGCTTTTTACCTGATGAACCGCGGCGCCTTAAGGGCCGAGATGATAGAATTCATAGCCTCATTCGAGTCCAACGTGCAAACCCTTACGATGGACGACAAAGGCAACACCAGGGCCCGCGTACGTGAGCAGGTAACCAGGGAATACGATTATTCCGAAGCCCTGGCCGATATGGAAGCCGCAGCGGAAATACTTCCCGCAATTCCGTACATACAGTTCAACCTTGGCAATCTGTACTGCCTTAGTTCACGCTTTGTGCAGGCTATAGAGAGCTACGATAAGGCGATCAAGTTGTACCCTTGGATGGGCAGCGCATACTTTAACCGCGGCCTGGTGCTTATATATTTAAAGGATAAGGAAAAGGGCTGCATAGACCTGTCCCGTGCCGGCGAACTGGGCGTTGAAGGGGCCTACAACGTTATTTCCCGCTACTGCGAGAAGGAGGACAGGCCATGACGCGCTTTGTTAGTTTTTCCAGCGGCAGCTGCGGAAACTGCTACCTTCTTCTGGGCCCTTCGTCCGGCATAATGATAGACGCCGGGGTAGGGATACGCACCGTCAAAAAAGAACTTGAAAAGCTGCATCTTAGTTATGCCGATATATCGGCCATACTTGTAACCCACGACCATGGCGACCATATCCGTTCGCTGGGATCTTTCTGCAAGAGGGTGGCGGCGCCGGTATGGACAACGCCGGTTTTGCACGACGCTCTTCTAAGGCATCCTTTCACGCGGGACTGGATAGCCCCGTGCCGCAGCAATCTTCAAGCTGGAGTATGGAATCCGGTTACGGTCGATTTTGACGTAAGGTACTTCGTTGTGCCGCACGATGCTACTCAGTGTATCGGCTTTGCAATTCGGTCTGGGGAAGAACTCTTTGTGCTTATGACCGATATGGGTCATAACACTCCGGAGGCCATGCAATGGGCCTCGGTTGCCACAACAGTGGTGGTGGAATCCAATTACGACCTTGACATGCTCCTTGGCGGAGATTATCCGCAGGTCCTAAAAGACAGGATATCCCATGGTATCGGCCATCTTTCCAATGCGGCCTGTGCCCAGGCTATCGGCGCTTTTATGCATCCCGGCCTTAAGAATCTGTTCCTTTGCCACTTGAGCGGGAACAACAATACGCCGGAACTGGCATACGAGAGTGCACGCCAAGCCCTTCTGGATGCGGGTGTGGAGCCCGGAATGGTAAATCTTAGGGTGCTTAAGCGCGGCATTCCTTCGCCGCTTCTTACTTTATAACAGCTTTACGGCTTCAATCTTTTCTTTCAGTGCATTTTTCAGTGCACTTGATGCCCGCATCTTGCGAATTGTGCCCTGGGCTACTTGGAACGTATCCATAAGTTCCTTTAGCTCGTCTTCCGTTTTGGCCGGATAAAGTTTGGCTATTTGGCGTGCGATCATTGCAAGCTGGTCTCCTACGCTCAGGGGATAGTCGTCGTCGCCATAGTAGGTGTCTGTCCAGCGTAAAACGTCCAGGTTTTCCATAACTTTTTCTTCACTGGTAACGGGGCCGATCTCTGGATCCTGCCAAATAAGTTTGTTGCATAGCACGTTTCTCATGGGCTGTGCTTCCAGGCAGCCCAGCACGGTGGGGATAACCTGGATGCCGCCGTCGGCATAATGCACGGCTTTTTCACGCAGCTTGGCACTGCGGAAAACGAAGCTGGAAAGAGGTATGGGGGCGTCTTTGATTAAGGCCAGTTTGAAGAATTTCTTTTGGTTTACTTTACAAGGGAAGGACTTGGCTCCCAGCAGGTTAACGTGGAAGACATCGGCCTTTTCGAGCCATTTTGCGCTAAGGAGAACACGTCCCACAAAGTTTTTGTCCGGCAGGGCGCCTTTTTCAAGGATGCAGGTGAGGGGCTCTTCGGCCTGACGCCAGTCTCCGTGGCAGAAGACCAGCTGGGCTTCGTAATCGGCCTCCACCGGATCTTTCTCCGGGAGGTATACTTTGAATTTTTTGTTCTTCTGGAGGGAGAGTGCTCCCAGCAGTCTGTCATCGGCTTCTTTTAGGATTATTGCCAGCATATAGTTGTATCTTTAGTTTACTTGTATGGAGGAACTTCTTGTTTGTCAATTAGTTCCCTTAGGACGGGAATCCAGTTTTCATCCGATGTGCCAAAGGCGGCGCGGGCTTCCTGCAGGGTGTAGGATCCGCCTCGGGATTCTATCCAGTCTTTTAGTTGTTCCGAGAGTTCTTTGGGCTTTGCCGCTCCGCTTCGGCAGATGTCGCATTTGCCGCACGGCGCGCTGTTTTCCTGGCCGAAGTACCTTAGCAGGAACTGCGATCGGCATTCATCTTCTTCCTGCACGTAGTCCTGCATGGTCTGGACCCTTTCCCTGTAGGTGCTTCTTAGTAGTTTGTAGCGCTGGGGAGAGAGTTGGACGTTACCGGGGCGAAGGCGGTTGTGCTCTATGTACAGGACCGTTGCGTGATCGGCCGGAATGTAGCGTATTATGTGGTTGATGCTCAGGCCGTAGAGAAGCTGTCTTAACTGGGCGGTGGTGACTCCGCTGCGGCGGGCTACGGCTTCCTCGTCGATGGGGGTGGCGAAGGAGAAGATGCCGGTGTACATGCGCATGAGCGCTTCCAGTACAGCGGGCATGGCAGGGTCCGGAAGGTCCAGGTTATACAGGCTCTGGCGGTCCACTTCTATGCGGATGCGGGTTTGTATGTCCATGTCTTCCGACAGCGTCCAGTGGCCTTCGCGTTCCAGGTATTTTATGGCGTAGTATGCCGGGGCGCGCTGCAGATTATACTGCTTGCAGAAGGCCGGGAGGTCGAATTTGAGCATTCGGCCGATACCGGCGTCGTAGGGGATTTCGAAGAAGATGTGTACCTTATGATATATGTCTTCTATGTATTCCAGGGTGGGGAAGGAGACTTCTTCCAGCTGCCTGAGGCGGGAAAGGTCTGTGCCGTTCCACAGCAGTACGGCGTAGGATGGCTTGCCGTCACGGCCTGCACGGCCTGCTTCCTGGAAGTAGGCTTCCGGGCTTTCCGGGAGGTCGGCGTGGGCTACAAAACGCACGTCTGGCTTGTCGATACCCATTCCGAAGGCGTTGGTGCAAACCATCACCCGCGTGCGGCCGGCTTTCCAGTCTTCTTGTCTGAGGGCGCGGGTTTCGGCGCCCAGGCCGGCGTGGTAGAAAGAGGCCTCAATGCCGGAGGCTTTAAGGGCGTCTGCCAGCTCCTGGGTGCGGGCGCGGCTGCGGACATACACAATTCCTGAGCCGGGCACGCCGTCGCAGATGCTTTTTATCTGGCCGATTTTGTCCTGGGCTTTCCTGACGATGTAGCTTAAGTTGGGCCGTTCGAAGCCGGCTCTAAGGATGTTCTTTTCCTTGAAGCGCAGGCGGTCCATTATGTCATCGGCCACCATTGGCGTTGCGGTGGCGGTGAGGGCTATTACCGGGGCGTCGATTCTTTCGCGTAGCTGGCCGATCTCTAGGTAGTTAGGGCGGAAATCGTAGCCCCATTGGGAGATGCAGTGGGCCTCGTCCACCACTATGTAGGAGACTTTCATCACCGAGAGGTAGGCGTTGAAAGTGGCGGTGTGGAGGCGCTCAGGGGACAAGTACAGGAACTTGAAGTCGCCGTAGGCGGCGTTGTTCAGGGCCAGCTCTACCTCGTGGCGGTTCATTCCGGCATGGACGGCTATTGCCTTTATCCCGCGGGCCTGCAGGTTTTGTACCTGGTCCTTCATCAGGGCGATCAACGGCGTGATTACCAGCGCAATTCCGTCCCGCATCATTCCAGGCACCTGTAAGCACACGCTCTTGACTCCGCCGGTTGGCAGTATGGCCAGCACGTCCCGGCCCTCCAAAGCCTGGCGCACTATCTCCTCCTGCATCGGCCGGAAGCCCTCGTAACCCCAATATGTCTTTAGTACCTCCTGCGGTGACATGATTCTATTCTTGTTTGGCCTACGGCCAGGGGAAAAATATTTTTTGTGCAGTTGCTCAAAAAACCATTTTCCCCCTGGCCATCGCAAAGCCCTCGCACGTAATTTTCGCCCCCACGGCCGAAAAATAATTTTTCTTTCGGCCATCGCAAGCTTGCGCACTAAGTTACGGATATTTTCTGTAAATTTGTGCATGGCTTTACAGAAAACAAATGCTGCCAGGCTGCTGGATGCGGCCGGCGTTCCTTATAAACTGGTGCCTTACGAGGTTGACGAGGAGCATCTGGAGGCTTCGCATGTGGCGGAGCAGCTGGGCGAGGACTTGGACAGGGTGTTCAAGACACTGGTGCTTCGCGGGGACCGTAACGGTCTGTTTGTGTGCGTGATGCCGGGCTCAATGGAAGTGGACCTTCGCACGGCGGCTCGTATTTCCGGCAACAAGAACTGTGCAATGATTCACGTGAAGGAACTGCTGCCGCTCACTGGCTACATCCGGGGCGGATGCAGTCCTATCGGCATGAAAAAGCCCCTTCCCACATTTATCCACGAAAGCGCCCTTTTGTACGACACCATCTACGTAAGCGCCGGCGTCCGTGGCCTCCAACTCTGTCTAGATCCCCAAGCCCTCATAGATTTCATCGGTGCGGGCATCTATCCGCTGTAAAATGCTCCTTTCGGCCTATTGCGGCTGGCGGTTAACTGCTTGACACATAATGAGTTGCTGTATAGTCGTCGTTCGAAAAGTGAACGAGGATTGTATGGGAAGTGGCTGATTCACAACCATTTAGCCGCCAGCTAGATTCGGACAGAAATGCCGTATCGGCCTATAATGAAGGAAAAATTTGCTAACTTTGCACAAATTTAGGATTATGTACTACGTTTGCAAGCGACTTGAGATATCATCGGCCCATGCGCTTAACCTTTCTTATGAGAGCAAGTGCGAGGAGCTGCACGGCCATAACTGGATTGTTAAGGTGTACTGCAAAAGCGAAACGCTTAATGCCGATGGAATGGTGACGGACTTCACCCATATCAAGCGCGACATCACCGGCTTTCTGGATCACAAGAATTTGAACGATATCCTGCCTTTCAATCCCACGGCCGAAAACATCGCCCGCTGGATCTGCGACCACGTGGAGAATGCCTACAAAGTGGAAGTGTGGGAGAGCGAGATGAATATGGCCGCATACGAGCGGGACTAGATGTACAAGGTTAACGAGATATTCTACAGCCTTCAGGGCGAGGGGTTCTGGACAGGAACGCCCATGGTTTTCGTGCGCTTTTCCGGCTGCAACCTCAAGTGCCCGTTCTGCGACACGGAGCATCTGGAATTCACACCAATGTCGGCGGCCGATATAGTTGAGGCAGTGCGCCTGGCTGGCGGCGGGTGCCGGAGGGTGTGCCTCACCGGCGGCGAACCAGCCCTGCAGCTTGACGAGGCACTGATTTCTGCGCTTCATTCGGCCGGGTACAAGTTACATATAGAAACTAATGGCACTCGTGCGTTGCCGGAAGGTCTGGATTGGGTAACTGTTAGCCCTAAAGATCAGGTTGTCGGGCCGCTTGGCAAAGTGGTCCTGGAACGGGCCGATGAAGTGAAATTGGTGCTTGCCCCCGGCGTGGAGCCATCGGCCTGGGAAACATATCCCGCCACCTGGCACTTCCTGCAGCCCTGCGACGTGGGAGACCCCGCCCGCAACCGCGAACTCCTACGCCACACCCTGGACTATATCTTGGCTCACCCCCTCTGGCGCCTCTCACTCCAAACCCACAAACTTTTGGGAATACGCTAGCTTTTTGCTAGTATCCGCCCTTTTTCCGCTGGCGGCTAAATTGCTGACTACTAGGCACTTGCTGTATAACCCTCGTTCAAAAAACGAACGACGACTATGTGGTAATGCATTGATATACAGCGAATTAGCTGCCAGAGAAAAATTCGTGGCATGCAAAAAAGGATCAGCGATTGCTGATCCTTTTTTGAGCCACTCATCAGGCTCGAACTGACGACCTGCGCGTTACGAATGCGCTGCTCTACC
>JAGCWB010000071.1 GCA_017962065.1 Bacteroidales bacterium | reverse complement strand
TCACCGAGACCACGGACGTGAAGTTCAACATCAGCGGTGTTATCGGCAATACCCGTGAACCTCTGGACAGCGACCGCGGCAACATCTGGATGCTTACCATGCTTTGGGCACACCCCACTGCATCCCCCGGTATCGTGAACGACATGCCTGTAACTGTGGTGTCCTACGACGCCCTGCCCGACGGCCTTACCAAGTGGAACGGTTGGGAGTATTACTACTGGTCCGGCTACCGGAACAAGTATAAGACTTCCCTGAACATGGACATGACCATCACCCAGCGCCTGGACTTCATCACCCAGGGCCTGAGCGTTTCCGTGAAAGGCAGTTACGACACCGACATGGCCATGACCAAGACCCGTACCGGCAGTGGCGGTTACGAGCAGACGATCGAATATCAGTCCTGGGCCGATAACTCCGGCCTTGCGATGACCGACCCTGCATTCGACCGCACCTATCTGCCGGTCATCAGCGGCAGCGAGCCCACCCTAAGCTACAGCGAATCTACCGACGACGACAAGAGCTGGTACATTGAAGCCCGCGTTGACTATAAGCGTAAATTCGCCGGCAAGCACGCCGTGTCGGGCCTTCTGCTTTACAACCAGTCCCGCGACTACTATCCCAGCAAATACAGCTGGCTGCCTTACGGTTATGTGGGCTGGGTAGCCCGCGCAACATATGGTTACAAGGACAAGTACCTGGTGGATGTCAGTGCCGGTTACAACGGTTCCGAAAACTTCGCCCCCGGCAAGACCCGTTACGGTTTCTTCCCTTCCGGCTCACTCGGTTGGGTTGTCACGGAGGAGAAATGGATGAAGAAAGTCCAGTGGCTTGACTTCCTCAAGCTGCGCGCCTCCGTTGGTCTTGTAGGTAACGACCAGGGCAATTCCGTACGTTTCATGTACATGGACGGCGTATGGAACGAAGCCGGTTCCTACTACTTCGGCACAGGTAAGGGCGACGGCGTGCCGCGCTACGAACTTGGCACCCCCGGCAACCCAGGCGTTACATGGGAGACGGCTCTTAAGGGCAACATCGGTCTGGATCTGGACATGTTGAACTACCGCCTGCACTTAAAGGCCGATGTCTTCAAGGAGCACCGTACCGGTATCCTCATCTCGCCTAGGTCCCTTCCTTCCATCATTGCAACAAGCCTTCCCAACATGAACCTGGGTATTGTTGACAACCATGGTTATGAAGTTGAACTTGGTTGGAGAGACCATATTGGCGACTTCACCTATGAGCTCAACGCCAACGTAACCTTCGCCCGCAACAAGATTATCTTCGAGGACGAGGTTGAACCCGAATTTGAGTATCAGCGTGAGACCGGCGGTCCTACCGGCCGATACATGCTGTATCAGTTCGACCGTCTTTACCAGAAGAAAGACTTCTATACCGACGCCGACGGTGTGATGCACCTGAACAAGGATCTTCCCCAGCCTTCCAACGCCGTATATCCCGGCGACTGTATGTACAAGGACCTGAACGGAGATAACATCATCGACGGCCGCGACCGTATGTACGATGGTTTCCCCAACCGTCCCGAATACGTATTCGGTTCCAACTGGAACTTTGGCTGGAGAGGCTTCCACCTCACCCTAAACTGGACGGCTGCCGCCAATGTTAGCCGTGTATGGAATGACGACTACCGCATCCCGTTCACCAACTCCGGTCACCGTGGTCTGCTCCAGTATTTCGCCGACGACTGCTGGATTGACAATGACAACCCCTGGGCTCCCGGCCGCGAAGACGGTACCCTGCCGCGCTTCACCAAGACCAACTATCCCTGGAACTCCATGGATTCCACCCTCTGGACCGTGGATGCAAGTTACCTCCGTCTTAAGAGCGCCAACTTCGGCTATACCTTCTCCCGCAACAAGTTCTTCGATAAGCTGGGCATTACCAGCCTGAGCCTGATGTTCACGGGTTACAACCTGTTTACCATCTCCAAGATGAAACTTCAGGACCCGGAAGCACAGTCCAGTTCGTCCAAGGGTTCATACCCGCTGGTTAAGACCTACAACCTGGCTATCAATATCACATTCTAATCACGGCGTCCTATGAAAAAGTTTATTCAAATATTGAGTATCGCCCTTCTGGGCGCAGGATTGGTCGCCTGTGAAAGCCTTAAGCTTGGCGACGCCGGCCTTTCCAAGGCTCCGGAGACCTCTGGTGCCACAATCGATACCCTGTTCGCATCCATCACGGATGCCGATAAGGTACTCACCACGGCCTATTATTACCTGCCTTACGGCCTGCTCACGGACTTCGACTCCAAGATGGGAGGCGACTTCCTTGAGTCTATTACGGACCATTTCATCTCCAACAAGCACTCGGATAACGATGGTCCTAACAACCTGTACTATTCAGGCGGTTTGTCGGCAAACCTCACCGGCTCTTATGCAGGCGGCGAGAACTATCGCTATGGCAGCGAAAAGGACTATACGGTAATCCGTTATGCCTGGCTGTTCCTGGAGAACGCCGACCGCATTCCCAATGCCGATCCCGCCCTTCTCGCCCGCAAGAAAGCCGAGGCCAAGGTTTGCATGGCAATAGCCTATGCCAATATGCTCCGTTACCTGGGCGGCGTTCCCATCCTGGATCACGCCGTTGAGGCCGACGAAGAGATGAAATATCCCCGCAACACCTTTGCCGAGACTGTTGATTTCATCGTTAAGCTGTGCGACGAAGCCGCACCGGACCTCCCCTGGAGCGTTGCTGCCGCCGATGACGGCCGCATGACCCGCGCTGCAGCCCTGGGCCTCAAGCTCAGGATCCTGTGCTTCGCCGCTTCGCCCACCTTTAATTCCGATACAAAGTGGCATCCGGATGCCGACGAATACACATGCTACGGCAACTACGATCATGGCCGCTGGGCCGCCGCCAAAGCAGCTGCCGACGAGTTCATGAAAGAGCAGCTGTCCAACGGCTTCTATGCCCTGGAGCAGGCCACGGTGGCCGATCCCGTTAAGGGCATCCAGCCCCGTGACTACCGTCTTGCATACCGCAGGGGTTATGTAAACCGCGGCTCAACGGAATCCATTATCTCTATCCGCAAGTCCAACAGCACCAGCTACCACGACAACCACTTCGAGGTACAGGGCTCCTACGGCAGCGGCTGCTCCCTGAACTGGGTGAACAAGTTCCCCTGGGCAAACGGAGAACCTTTCCCGGAGGACTTCCCTTGGGAAGACAAGGGCGCATGGCCCGAGCATCCCTTCTTCAAGCCGGATCCCAATGGTACCCTCAAGGTTAACAACGCCACTTTCACCGAAACACGTGACCCCCGTCTGTACGAGAACGTCTGCGTTCCCGGCGATATCTGGAGGGACGGTTCCGTTGGCCGTTGCTACGACAACCATAAATACCACCAGGATGGCTGCCCCGGCTTCACTATGATGAAGTTCGTTATGCAGCAGAACAGTGACCGTTCCAACCCGCCGCACTGGTGCATGATGCGCTTTGCCGAAGTTCTCCTGAACGCTGCCGAGGCCTACAACGAGGCCGATGGCGGTCCTACCGACAAAGCTTATTCCTACGTGAATGCCGTGCGCAACCGCGTGGGCCTTCCCAACCTGCCCGAAGACATGACCCAGGAAGAATTCCGCAAAGCCCTCATCCTTGAGCGCGAACTGGAATTCGGTTTCGAAGAGGTCCGCTGGTTCGACATGGTTCGCTGGGGGCTTACCGAAGCATTCACCACGCCCCTGAAAGGCCTCACCTCAATTGGTGACAGCCCCACTGCGGCAACTGTCTTCAAATTCAAGGAAAAAGAAGCATATCCGCCCCGCAAGTGGTACACCGACTTCAACACCAAGTGGTATCTGGCCCCCATCCCTGCCATAGAGATCAACAAGGACTATGGCATGACTCAAAATCCGGGTTGGTAATCTAAATAATGTACCCGAAGATGAAAAGATTGTTTACATATATCATCCTTCCGCTTCTTCTGGCAGGTTCTACGGCCTTTGCGCAGGAAGAAAAGTCCATGCTGGACTCCATCTCCCTGGGCAACTCGTTCCACCTGAACGCCAACGTGAACCTTACCGCCGGAAGCTGCATCTTTGAAAAGAGCCCCGAAGCGGACATTTCGAACGCACTCTACGGTCAGTTCTCAGGCCTGTTGGTAAAGAACGGCTCCAGTGTATACGAATCCAACCAGTCCAAGCTTAAGCTGTCCATGCGCCTGCACGGCCACAGCCCGCTTATTCTGGTGGACGGTCTTCCCCGCGACGTACAAGACATTACCGGACTGGAGATTGAGTCGGTGAGTGTACTTAAAGACGCCGCAGCAGCAGCGTTGTACGGCGTAAAGGGCGCCAACGGCGTGGTTGTGATTACCACCAAACGTGGTAAGGACTCCCCGCTTAAGGTAACCGCCAAGTACCAGTACGGTCTGGCAAAGATGTTCCGCGCTCCTGAATTCGCCGACGCCTATACTTACGGCTTCATGATGAACGAGGCCCGCAGCCTGGACGGTCTGCCGGCCAAGTATTCCGATGCCGAACTCCTGGCCCTGTACAGCGGTCAGTATCCTTACGCTTATCCCAATGTGGACTGGTGGAACGAGATTTACCGTGACCACGGCGACAACCACCGTGCCCAGTTCACCTTCCAGGGCGGTAACCGCAACTTCCGCTATTTCGCAGCCCTCGACTACCTTAAGGAAGACTTCCTTTATAAGAAAGGTACGGCCGATGACCGCTACAACGCCAACCATTACGACAACCGCCTTGGCATCCGTGCCAACGTGGACGTGAACCTCACCAAGACCACTTCCATGAAGATTGGTGTGATGGCCCGCCTGGCCGAATTCAACCAGGGCTACTATTCCGGCCGCATCGAGAGCACCCTTTACACCCTGCCCTCCGCAGCCTTCCCTGTGAAGCAGGCCGACGGCGCATACGGCGGAACCTCCGTGTACGGCGCCACCAACCCCGTGGCAGTGATGCAGGAGAATGGGCAGCGCCAGTGGTCCCAGACCAAAGTTCTGGCCGATGCATTGCTTCGTCAGGACTTAGATCCTCTGGTGAAAGGCCTGTCATTGGACGTGAACGTGGGCTTCGACTATATCGGCCTGTTGTACGAGCGCGCTTCCAAGGACTGGCAGTATTCTGAACTTGTGAGCACCCTGGCCACTCAGGGCGACCGCAGTTACATCCTCAGCGAGCAGCTGTACTACGGCGTGAACTCCAAGACCGTTGACTTTGACCACTATTTCAAGGACCTGCAGATGCACTTCGAACTTCAGGCCCGCGCCAACTGGATACGTCAGTTCAACGAGCATCATGTTGAGGCTCACCTGGCATACCGCATGCGTTCCTGGATCTTGGACGGACAGAACCAGTCCTCAAAGAATCAGGAAATCCTTGGTACAGTGAGCTACAACTGGAAAAACCGCCTGTTTGTGGATGCAGTCCTGAACTACTCCGGTACTGCTTACATCCCCAAGGACGGTCATCGCTTCAGCCTGTATCCCGCCATCAGCGTTGCCGGCATCATCCTGCCCGGAGATCCTTACCTCAAGGCATATGCATCGGCCGGTATGTCCGGTACCGACAGCGATATGGAGCATGAACTGTGGCGCCAGAGCTATGTGAGCGGTAACAGCTACTACTTCGGCATCAACGGCGGTACAAGCTACAGCGGCCGCACCGAAGGCGACATGGCAGCGGTTACGCTGGCTCCCGAGCTCTCCAAGAAAGCAACCGTCGGTTTGGACGCCAAGTTCTTCGCCGGACGACTTGGTTTGAATGTGGACGCTTTCTATGAGCACCGCAGCAACATCCTCATCTCGCCCAGCAACATCTCCGGTGTCATCGGTATCGGCGTTAACGACCAGAGCCTTGGTGAACAAAGCTATAAAGGCGTTGACGTAGACCTGAACTGGAACGAGACCCGCGGCGACTTCAATTACGGAGTCTATGCAAACGGCGGTTGGCTCTTCACCAAGGTCATCAACGACGGCCAGGCCTACCAGATGTACGACTACCTGTACCACAAGGGCAACCCCGTGGGACAGAAGTACGGCCTGGAGGTGATCGGCATATTCCAGAACCAGATGGAGATTAACAACAGCCCTCAGCAGACCTTCGGCGAGGTCCGTCCCGGCGACCTCAAGTATCGCGACCAGAACGGTGACGGTGTCATCGACAACCAGGACCGCGTTAAGATGTTCGGCAGCTCCACTCCCGTACTGCAGTTCGGCTTCGGCCTGAACTTCGGCTACAAGGGCTTCAGGCTGTATGCCGATTTCCAGGGCGTTACCGGTGTTACCGTTAACCTGCTGGATAGCCCGCTGTATCAGCCGCTGGTGGATAACGGCACCATCTCCAAGACCTTCCTGAGCCGCGAAATCACCTGGGCTCCCGGACGTGAAGCCGAGGCTACAATGCCACGCCTCACCACCCAGGAGAACAATAACAACTACCGCGACAACTCCCTGTGGTACCGCGACGGTTCCTTCATCAAACTGCGCAACGTGGGACTCTCCTACACCGTTCCCAGAAGCCTGATGAAGATCTGCGACGCCACGGTGTCTGTTTCCGCTACCAACGTGTTCAGTCTGGATAACATCGGCTTTGCCGATCCCGAACAGCTGGGAGCTTACTATCCCTCCACCCGGACATACTGGGTAGGCGTCAAGTTCAACTTCTAAACAGGGAACGATATGAAAAAGTTATTCTATATTGTATCCGCTGCACTTCTTCTTGCAAGCTGCAATTTCCTGGATTTTGACGAGTCTTCCAGCCAGTACGACCGCGAAGGGATGTACAAGACTTACAGCAACATCCAGAAGATGTTAACGAATATTTACGGCTACATGCCCAACAAGGATATCTACGACGTGAGCAGCGCCCTCCGTTCCTGCGGCAGCGACGACGCCGAGTATGCCGACCCCGATGCCAGCGTACAGCGTTTCACCAACGGTAACTGGAGCGCCCTCTCCACCGTGGACGACAAGTGGACCCTTTACAATGGCATCCGCAGCGCCAACGAGTTCATAGAGTCAATCCAGACCGTAGACCTTAGCATGTACCAGTACGATACCAAGTATCAGCGCTGGCTGGAACACCTGCAGTACTATCCGTACCAGGCCAGGGTTCTGCGCGCATACTTCTTCTTCGAGCTGGCACGCCGCTACGGCGACATTGCCATGCCTCTCAAGATGCTCACGGCCGAGGAAGCCAACTCTATTGAGAAAACTCCTTTTGACGAGGTCATCGAGTTCATCGTGAGCGAGTGCGACGAGTGCGCCGCCAAGCTGCCCTCCACCTATGTGGGCCTGCTGGACGACGAGATCGGCCGCGTTACCAACGGTTTTGCCCTGGCTGTAAAGACCAAGGCGCTGCTTTATGCCGCTTCTCCGCTGCACAACACTAACGGCGACAAGCAAAAGTGGCAGAGAGCCGCCCTGGCCGCAAAGGAGATCATGGACCTGAACCAGTATTCCCTTGATCCGGCCGAGAAAGCCAACAACTACCTTTCCCCGGAAGTTATCTTGGCCATTTGCCGCAGTGAAAGCCAGAGCCTGGAGAAGAACAACTTCCCGGTTCGTTTCACCGAAGGCCAGCGCACCTCCATGGGAGGCAGCTTCCCCAGCCAGAGCCTGGTGGATGCCTTCCAGACCGCTGTAGGCTATGATATCACCCTGGGCTCCAACGGCTGGGTAACCAGTGACCCCGACTTTGACATCACCAAGCCTTACGAGGGCCGCGATCCCCGCTTCGCCAGGGCCATCCTGGCCAATGGCATGGCCTTCAAGGGCAGCACCATTGAAACCTTCGTGGGCGGTAAGGATTACAGCGCTACCCGTGCCGACCTTGGTACGGTAACCGGTTACTACCTGCGCCGCTACATCCAGGAGAGCACCAGCTTCGCCCCTGAGGCTTCGGTCACCAACAAGCACCAGTGGATTGTTTACCGCTACGCCGAGGCCATCCTGACCTTTGCCGAGGCTGCAAACGAAGCCCTGGACGACCCCACCGACGCTTCCCTTGGCATGAGTGCCCTTGATGCACTTAACCTTATCCGTGCCAATGCAGGAATGCCGGACGTGAAAGCCACTTCCAAGGAAGCGTTCCGCGAGGCGGTCCGCCGCGAATGGCGCGTGGAATTCGCATTCGAAGACCACCGCTTCTGGGATATCCGCCGCTGGCAGATTGCTTCCTCGGTGATGACCCAGCTTGACGGCGTAGAAATCGTCAAGAACGGAAGTTCCTTCACCTACAGCAGGAAAGTTGTTGAATCCCGCACCTGGGCCGATAAGATGTATCTGTATCCTATCCCTCAGTCCGAGACTTTCAACAATTCCAACCTCACACAGAACCCCGGATGGAGTCTCTAACCCATGAATAAAAACAATAGCCATATGAAAACCTTATTAAGAATCTTTGCTCCTCTGGCTGTGCTCGGTGCAATGGCTTCCTGCCAGATGTACAAGATTGACACCCAGATGACCCCCGACAAGGCAGCGGCTTCCATCCGTTTGGAGTGCAGCGCCGTGGATTCCTACTCCCTCGAGGCAGAGAATCCGGATCCTATCAAGTTCAATATAAGCTCCAATACTCCCTGGACAATTATCCTGTCCAGCGGAGCCGAGTGGCTCACGGCAACACCTCCCTCCAGTTCGGCCGGTTCGCTCATCAGCGACATAACCGTAACCGCACAGGACAACCCGATGTACACAGACCGTAAGGCCACCCTTACCATCAAGGCCGACAATATTGTGAACAGCAAGGTAATCACCATCTACCAGGCCCGTAAACCCAAACTGTACATCACTCCCATGGTGAGCGACTATGTGCCCGAAGGCGGCCCCCTCAGCTTCACCATCCAGACGAACGTCCCCTGGGAGGTCCGTTCCAGCGAGGGTTGGATTACCTTCAACCGCATAAGCGGAGAGCCTGATCCCGAAGGAAGGATCATCACCATTGTTGCAACGGCCGATCCCAACGAAGGTGGAGAACGCAGCGC
Source organism: Bacteroidales bacterium (assembly GCA_017962065.1). Taxonomy (GTDB): domain Bacteria; phylum Bacteroidota; class Bacteroidia; order Bacteroidales; family UBA932; genus Cryptobacteroides. The sequence continues at coordinate 18,534 of JAGCWB010000071.1, read as the reverse complement.
CACCATTACGGTGGATGCCGGCGACCTCACCGAATCATTTGACGTTATCCAACTGGGTATCTAAACCTTCATGGTCATGAAAAAGTTATTATACATACTATGCGCAGCTTCAGTCCTGCTGACAGTCGTAACCGGCTGCCAGAAGAAGGGTGAGGGCACCATCAAGACTGTAGATCTGCGCTACCGTTGCGAAGACAGCTACGACCTGCCGGCAACGGGAGCGCAGGCCTTCACCATCCTGGTGGCTTCTACCGACCCCTGGACTGTAACCAGCGCCCACCCCGACTGGTGCATGATCAGCGAGGAGGAAGGCGACGGCCAGGATGCCGATCTTGTGCACACCGGCCGTGCCGAAGCCACCACTATCCGTGTGCAGTACTACGATAACACCTTCCTTGACGACCGTACCGACAAGATTATCATCAAGAGCGACTACTGGGTGGGCAAGGAAATCACCGTAACCCAGAAGGGTATAGCCTTCCTGGAAGTGCCCGAAGAAGACCTTTCCAAGGACGTTGAGAAAGCCGGCGGTGAATATATTATCCATATCAGCTCCAACCAGGACTGGACTGCCGAAATAACCAGCGGCGACTGGATTACCATCACTGAAGGTGCAAGCGGTCACGGCGTAGGTGTGGTAGTTGTAACAGCTGCCGAAAACGTGTCCGAACTGCGCTATGCAGAGATTACCATAAAAGACCGCTACGGCTATGCCATGGCCACTGTCCAGTTTACCCAGGACGGTGTTCAGCTTGTTCCCGCTGCAGAAGAAATCCGTGCCGGTTACGATCAGGCGGCCGCCGAACTGGAAGTTACTTCCAACACCAAGTGGACGGTCCAGAAAGAGGCCGAGGGAGACGACTGGTTCGATATTGTGAACGCCTCCGGCGAAGGAGACGGCATAATCCAGCTCACCTTCACCCAGAACGATGAAAGCGGTCTGCGCAAGGCAAACATCATCCTCAAGAATGTGGTTGAGAACGAAGGCGACTATCAGGCCGAAAAGATAATCGTTGTAAAGCAGGCCTACAAGATTGAACCGGTCCGTATCGTTTACGACAACGACGAACTCACCCTGTGGAACAGCGACTGGGCAAATCCTCCTACCTATGCAAAGGGAGTTGGTACCACCTTCGTGGCCAAGGCCCGTCTGAACCGCAGCATGGCGTTCGGCACCTATACCTTCCGCTGGAGCAACTACACCAGCGATCCGGAGGCAGGTGGCCCTCGTATCAGGCATTGGTTCTGCTTCAGCGAAGGCTGCGAACTCAAGGCCGATATCCGTCCTGCCGACACTAAGGTAAGCTTCGACTTCAATGCGGCCGGCGACGGCAACAAGCCCAGCCTGGATGCCTACACGGCCATCGAAGACTGGACACAGCCCATCGAGCTCACCTACAAGTTCGATCCCAGCGGTCCCTAGCACTGCCACGTCACTTATCTGGTGAACGGCGTAGAGGCCGGCAGCTTCGATACTTCGGAAACGATGCTCCGCACCGTAAAGTGGGGAAGCTCCATCAATATGTACGTAGGTGTGGACACAGGCGGCAGCGCCATTTGCGAATGGTACGAATATGTTGCACCTATGAACTGGGACGAATAACAGCACAAAGGACCTTTAAATGAATCAGATTATGAGAACAATCGATAAAATAGCGATCCTTTGCATCCTTGCCCTGGCTGCAGTTTCCTGCCAGGAGCGTAAGGACGATCCTCAGCCGGATCCCCAGAAAGAAGAGGTTAAGCCCGAAACCCGCACTCTAACCTTCGTCCTTCCCGATGTTATCGTGGGAGAAGGCGAAGAGGTCCCTGCAACCCTCAAGACAGCCTGGGTTGCAGGCGACCAGATTGTGGTTCACGGGGAATACGCTGCAAAGCAGGTAATCGTAACCCTTTCCGACGCAAACATTTCTTCCGATAAGAAATCGGCCACGGTTACCGTTGATAACCTTTATCCCTATGTGAGGGAGGACTGCGAAAGCACCCTGTATGCTTCATATCCGGCAGCTTATGCCGATAACCTGAGGCACTGCTTCTTCTACAGCAAATTCTCCACAACCAACGCCGAGCTTCTGGCAGCCTGCAACAACGGCGACACCTTCAAGTTTGAGCGTATAGGTGGAATGCTCACCATGACCGTAGAGGAAGGCAACTACGAGGGATTCCTCCTGTCCACTCCAAAGAAAGACGCCATTGGATACGAATTCCTGCAGGTTAAGCTCACCGACTCTGAGCAGATTTTCACCCAGTATAAAGGCGATCCCGTGCTTCAGATAGAAGGCAAGATGGAAGGTAACGTAATCAAGGTGTTTGTCCCGGACGGAACCACCATGAACGGCGGTTTCACCATTAAGCTCATGGAGAACGGCGAATATACCAAGATTTACAAATACACCGACATTATGGTTATCCTGCGCGGTGAAGTGATAGACCTTGGCGACATCTCGGACGAACTCCAGAAGTACGAGAACCCTTTCAGCCCCGATATCATCGACCTGGATGCCAACGGCAGTGCAAACTGCTACGTGGTTACCGAAGCCGGCGGATACAAGTTCAAGGCCGTGAAGGGTAACAACCCCATCGCCTTCCTTGAAGAGCCTGCCGATGCCAAAGTACTTTGGGAAACCTGGAACGACGACTCGGAGGTTACTCCGGGCAGCGTCCTTGAATCGGTTGCCTATGCCGAGGACTACATCATCATCCACACTCCTGAGGTACTCAAGAGCGGTAATGCCGTGGTTGCTGCCACCAACGAGGATGGCGACATTCTCTGGAGCTGGCACATCTGGATTCCCGAAACAGCCATTACATCGGCCTCTTACGGTGGCATTATGGGTACAGACCTTATGGACCGCAACCTTGGTGCTCTTGTTGCCACCTCCGGTTCGGATGCACAGATAGATCCCCGCTCTTACGGCATGGTGTATCAGTGGGGCCGTAAAGACCCGTTCACCGCCGCAGGTTCGTTCAACTCTTCCACTCAGGCCACTTATGCAGGTGAGGAAGAAGTTGTGGCCGCCGGCCAGATAAGTCTGGAAGAATCCATACTTTATCCCCGACTCCTCGGTCATATTGACAACGGTGACTGGGCCGACCTCCCGGACAACAACTTCTGGACAGAGCTTGAGAAGACCATCTACGATCCCTGCCCGGCAGGCTACCGCGTTCCCAACCGCACCGGCGACTTCTGGGCTTCCGACGTATCGGCCCAGGCCGGATGGGCAATCAGCGCCGACTTCGGCTGGCTCAAGCTTGGCAGCCCTCAGGCAGTGTTCCCCATCGCCGGTTATCGTGACGACTACAGCGTTGGTGGCATGGCCAATGTGGGTGCCCGTACCCTCTACTGGTTTGCCCGTGCAGCCAGTGACGTCAAGGGCGCCGGAGCCGACCTCCGTTATGATAAAGGCACTTACGTATTTGGATCGGCCCCTAAGGCCCGTCTTGGCAGCGTACGTTGCATAGCAGAATAATAAATAGGTAATTGATTAAACTAAAAAATAACCTCTTATGAAAAAAGTTTTGACTAGCGTTGCAATGGTCCTCCTCCTGGCGGGCTGTGCACAGAAGTATGACGACTCCGGCCTCAGGGAGAGGATTACTTCCCTTGAAACCCGTGTCACCGCACTGGAGGGCAATATCCAAAGCATCCAGAGCGCTATTGGCGACGGCGTGTTCGTGGCCAAGGTCCAAGAGTTCGTGGATCCCGACACCGGCAAGACAATCGGCGTAACCGTCACCTACACAAACGGCGACGTAAAGTACTTCGAGATTTCTCCCAAGGCCGATTATGACGGCCCCGTGCTAAGCGTTATCAAGAGCGGCTCCGGCGCCCTGGTATGGGCAGTTGACGGAGTTGCCATCCTGGTTGACGGCAAGGAAGTAACGGTTTACCAGACCCCCGTTTTCTCAATTGACGAAGACGGTAACCTCCTTGTTTCCATCGACGGCAGCGAGCCTGTAGTTATTGGCAAAGTCCAGAACGAAGGTGCAACCCTTCAGGACGGCATTTTCACCGACATCAAGGTAGAGCAGGACAAGGTTGTTCTTACCCTTTCCGACAATACCATAGTGAACATCCCCTTTGCCGAGGCCTTCAAACTGAACATCGAGAAGACCGAGTACGGCTTCAACACCCTCGAAGCCATCGAGATTCCCTACACCGTGAGCGCCAAAACCTCCGGTACTGTTGTAGGTGTTGCAGGCTATAGCCCCAATGACTTCAACGTAAGCGTTACCGACAGCAAGATTGTGGTAACCCCTGTTACCAAGAAAGCCGCTGGCGTGCTCCTCGCTTATGCCGATTCCAAGGTAGGTCTCACCTCCATCGTTTCCATTACCATTGAGGCCGAAGGTGTTGAAGTCACCGACGTTCCCTACAGTGGAGAATTCGACTACATGGCCGACGGCGAAGATGCCGTTGTGGCAGTTCACGTAGTTTCCAACGTGGAATTCGATGTTGTTCCCGTGGACAGCTGGATTCATTTTGTGAATGTGAAGGCATCGGCCCACACCATCACCCTCTCGCTTGACGACAACACTACCGGCGCAATCCGTACCGGTAAGGTGAACCTCGTAAAGCCCGGTACCCACACCTCCATTCTTCAGACCATCAAGATTGGCCAGAACTTCGTAGAAGAGGGTGGTGTCAAGAACCTCAGCGCCAAGGGCTCGGCCAACTGCTACATTGTTAAGAAGGAAGGCGAATACTGCTTCGATACCGTTAAGGGTAATTCCGCCGAGAGCGTTGGTGCAGTTGCTTCTGCCGACCTCGTATGGGAAACCTGGAACAACGCCGAGGAAGTAACCGCCAACAGCGTTATCGCATCCCTCAGCTATGCCGACGGTAAGATTACCTTCTCCACTCCTGCCACCCTCAAGCCCGGTAATGCCCTCATTGCCGCTAAGGACGCCGGCGGAAACATTCTCTGGAGCTGGCACATCTGGATTCCTGAGACCGCTATTGAAACCGACACCTATGGCCTCTGGCCCACTCCTATGATGGACCGCAACCTGGGCGCCCTTGTAGCCGCCAAGAACGGCGAAGCCGCTCCCGTTGAATCCTTCGGTATGACCTTCCAGTGGGGCCGTAAGGATCCGTTCGTAGGACCTAAAGCCACTTCCGGCAGCAGCAACGCTACCGTTGCCGGTACCGAGGTGAAACAGATAGACGCTACTATGACCATTGAGGAAACCATCGCCCAGCCCACCGTCATCGGCCATACCGACGATGCCGACTGGCTCACCGGCGGTCCCGACAACACCCTGTGGCAGAACGATCTGAAGACCATCTACGACCCCTGCCCTCCGGGATACAAGATTCCTGCACGCGACAATGAACAGCCTCTGATGAGCTCCGACCTTTCCACCGTTACCGGCTGGTCCGAGAATGCAACCAACGGCTATGTCACCATGGGTGATCCTCTTGCCATATTCCCTGTCAGCGGTTATCGCGACGACTACAGCCCGGGCGCCTATTCCAAGGTTTACCAGAGAGTTGCCTACTGGACTTCATATGCTTCTTCCGAAAAGAAGGGCTACCTGCTTAATATCCGCCTTGCCGACTACGGCAACGCCCACGCCCTCGGCGAGGGTCCCAAGGCCCGCGGTGGTTATGTACGTTGCGTAACGTTCGAAGAGTAACAATTAACCAAAAATCTTTCATAAAACAATGAAAAAAATCTATTTGACACCCCAGGCCGATGTCCTGGATCTAAGCTACGCAGAGCCCGTCTGCGCAGCTACGTCGGGAGTGAATGTGCCCGACTACGACTACAATCCTCTTTCCATTGACATGAATATGGACAACATGTTAGACATTAACATGGATATGGGTTATAAAATGTTCTAGGAGGATAGAGTTATGAAAAAATTATTTGCATTCTCTCTTATCGCTCTCGCAGCGCTTGCAGTCTCCTGCAATAAGAACGAGGTACAGGTTCCCGTGAACGACGGCCCCAAAATGAGGACTGTCACCTGCACCATTGCTACCCCCGACACCAAGGTTTCCATTAACCCTGCAAACGGCAAGACCCAATGGGAAGCCGGCGACGAAATTCTGTTCCACGGCAAATACTGCGGTGGTGATTATAGCGCAGTGTTAACTCTTACGAGCGATGACATCAGTTCGGACGGAAAGACTTTCACCGCAACTATTCCCGAATTTACCAACGGTGCCATCCAGTCCAAGTGGGAGGAGTATGGCTCTGCAAGCAATATGTTTGCAATTTATCCTGCTTCTGCCGCCGCCCCTGGGGATGCCGGCTCTTCCAACTGGTATCAGCAGAATAAGTTCGCCGAGACCAACCTTCCCATAATGTCCGGATTCAATGATGGCTATGATTCCAATGTTTTCACATTCTACAACCTCTGCGGTATAGTGTCGTTCATCGTTACCGGTGATTACGATTCTTACACTCTTACAAGTACAGGCGGAGAGGCTGTTGGATACACTGGATATGCATCCAGAATCTATAAGAAATCATCAGACGGAACCATCAAGACCGATTGGGTTTATGCCGGAACTGGCACTAATACTGTAAGTGGTACTGTTACTCCCGGTGAGGAAACAATGGTATGCATTCCTGGCGGCGTAAGCTTATCGGAAGGTTTTAGCATTTTGTTCTTTAAGAGTGGGACTCCTAAGAAAACCCTTACCAAGACTGGCGAAATTGAGATTGCCCGTAACGCTTACCGCCCTATGGGTGATATCGAGAGCCAACTCGAAGATTACGTGGCCCCGTCATCTCACGAATCATCCATTCCAACCTCTGGCGCAACCGCACTTGATGCAGACGGTAATGCTAACTGCTACATTGTTCCCGGCGTTACCGCAAATGCCGGTAAGGTTTACACCTTCAGGGCATACAAGGGTAACAGCGACGATAATGTTGGTACTGTTGCCTCCGCAGCCATTTTGTGGGAAACTTACAACACCACCGAAGAAGTTACCGAGAACAGCGTAATAAAAGCCGTTGACTTTGAAAAGAAAGACGCCAACCTGTACTACACAATGGTATTCCAGATGCCTGAAACCGTGCACACTGGTAATGCCGTTATTGCGGCCAAGGATGCTGGTGGAAATATCCTTTGGAGCTGGCACATCTGGGTCCCTGCAAACGCAGTTGAAGCAGCATCTTATGGCGGCATTATGGATTCCGACCTGATGGACCGTAACCTTGGCGCACTTGTGGTTGCCGTTGCTGGTGCCGATCCTGTAGACGTCACATCGTTTGGCTTACTGTATCAGTGGGGCCGCAAAGACCCGTTCCCGGGCGTGGCCGCTACACCTTCTACCCCTGCAACAGTATCTAAGAATGCTACCACAAAAGCCGAAGGTACTATTACTCTGGAAGAGGCTATTGCCAATCCTACCCTTATGGGATACACCTCCAACGGTGACTGGATCGATGTCTCCGATAATACACTATGGCTGAATACTGGAAAGACCATCTACGATCCCTGCCCTCCGGGATACCGCGTTCCTGTAAGAAATGGCGATAAGGATTTCTGGAGCTCAGACATGAGCACTAAGACCGGCTGGGCCGAAAGCTCTAATGGTTGGTTCACGCTTGGCGACCCTGTAGCAGTATTCCCGTTCGCTGGTTACATAGACGATGACGGCCTGTCATACAAGTATGCTGGCTCTCGCGCACTGTACTGGACAGCTCACCGTTCTGGCGATGTGACTTCTTATGGCGCAGATGTTCGCTATAATGATCGCCACAAGCTGTCATCACCTGCAAGGGCACGTGCCGGTTCTGTCCGCTGCACTACCGAATAACATTTTTCATCCAGGGCCTGCTGACCCGGACCCTGGGTGCCATGAAACACTAAAATTAATCGAGATGAAAGCATCGAGACTCTTTGCGGCGGGAGTTGCCGCACTAATGATCGGCCTCCTTGGGTCCTGCACCAGCGACAAGGTGATGGGAATGATTGTACCCGGACCGAATACAAAGCCCAGCACCGGAGAAATCCCCGGCGGCGACCCCTTCAACCCGGACGATCCTACGCCCACGCCCGTGGACCCGGTAGATCCGTACGACGATATAGTCAATAACCCGGAGCGTCTGGCGCGTATCGGCATTACTCCTATTATTGAAATTTATTATACGGAGTACACCGCTGCGTCGCTGTTCCCTTCGCTGGAGGAAGTCCGTAACTTCACCCACATCAACGTGGGTCACGTGCGCTTTAAGGATAAGGACAACGGCGTGGGTATTGAGATACCTGCTGCATCCCTTGATTTGGTGCAGAAGTTCAACGCCTACAAGGCCGAATATCCGGGGCTCAAAGTGAAACTCCAGATGGGCGGTTGGGGCAAGAATGCCGACGGCTGGTCCCAGATGGCACGTGACGATGCAAAGCGCGCCGCCTTCGTTCAGGAATGCGTCCAGATTTGCGAGCAGTACAACGTGGACGGCTTCGACATAGACTGGGAGTATCCCACCTATGCCGCCAAGGACGGAGACCACGTTAACGGCGCCGATCCTTCCGACTGGGGCAACTTTGTGCAGCTGTTCAAGGAAATGCGCGAGGCCATGCCCGACAAGATCCTGTCCTATGCTGCATCCGACAGCGGAAAGTACACGGATAACGCCGGCGTGCTTCCTTACATTGACTACATCAACGTGATGACCTACGACCAGGGTAACCCGCCTTACCACAATTCATCGCTGTATCGCAGCGCCATTACCGGCAGCCGCTGCTGCGCGGAAGCTATAGAAGATATCTTCCACGGCAAGCAGGGCATCCCTTACCAGATGATGAACTTTGGCCTTGCATTCTACGGCCACGGCGACGGATACAAACAAACCTCCGGCAACCGCTATCCTTCCCATATCGACTACAGCAAGCTGGAAGACATCTTCTTCAAGGGCACCTGCGACGGCATGGACGTAAAGGGTGTTAACTACCGTATCTGGGACGACGTTGCCAAGGTTCCTTACCTGGCCGATGCCATGGGCCGAATGTACGCATCGTACGAGGATGTGGAATCCATCAACGCCAAGGTGGCTTATGCCAAGTCAAAGAACATGCTTGGCTGCATGATTTGGGAATACAGGCACGACAACGACCTGGGAACCCTTCGTCACTGTGTCAAGCACGCCATGGACGGAAATCCCGATTCTCCCGGCCGTTGGGAGCGTCCGGAGAACTACACGGTACTGCCTGAAATGGGTAAACACACCAAGTACGTGCTGCAGCAGGGGAGCGAGATACTGCCCGAACTCTCCGGCCTGTGCCTGAGCAAGGACAAAGACTTCCTGTGGGGTATCCACGACAAGGGAACCCTGTACAAGATTTACTTCAACGGAACCTTCGAGCAGCACTGGTATCGTGAGGCCGATTTTGAAGGCATTACCATGGATCCTGCAACCGGAGACCTGTATATCGGCCTTGAGAGCAGTTCCAAGTCGGTTTACCGCGTTCCCGCTCCTAACTACAACAGCAAGGACGACAACTTTAACATTGTTGTGGAAGGCGTTGAGAGCATGGGCAACTCCGGTGTTGAAGGCATTGCATGGCACAACGGCAACCTGTACTTTGGCACGCAGACCGGCGCCCGCCTGTTTGAATACAAACTGGACGGCACGCAACTCTGGAAGAAGAGTCTGAGGGACGTTACCTCCACCATCTCCGAGGTAGGTGACCTGTGCTACGATGCCGAGCGCGACCGCCTGTGGGTGCTGGATTCCAACTCCAACAAGGACAATCCTCAGTACCTGGGCTTCACGCTGTACATGTTCACCGGTGACGCCAGCGAGCTGCTTGCCACTTACTACCTTGGTGACTTTGCCAACTGGAACCCCGAGGCAGTATGCGTAGACCACAAGAACAACTGCATCTGGATTGGCGACGACTGCGACAGCGGCAACCCGTCCTGGCTGCACAAAGTAGAGTTCACCAACCTGTAGGCTGCTTATGAAGTCTAATCTTACCAGACTGGCCCTGCCCTGCACCCTTTGAGACTGCGGCGGCAAGTGTACGCCCGGCTCCTAAATTCTGATTACTATGAAATTAAGAAGCTTAGCCCTGTTTTTGATACTGCCGATGCTCATGGTGGGCTGCGAGCAGGCAAAAGGCCTGGAAATCGCTCCTCCAAGCGGGAAAACGAACACCAACAACGGCAATAACAATTCCGGCAACAACGGCAATACCGGCCAGGAAGACCCGCCCCTTACCCCGGAGGTTCCCGAAATCCCTAATCCTGGCGATTTCATTGTGGTTGGATACACCACGTACTGGGACGACGGAATGCCGGATCCCACGTATCTGACGCATATCAACTATGCCTTTGGCAAAATCAAAAACGACTTCGAGACGCTGGAAATCAAAACTCCGTCGCGCCTTGTAAGGATAGTGGGCCTGAAGAAAACGAATCCCAATCTCAAGGTGGTGCTTTCCATCGGCGGCTGGGGTGCGGGAAACTTCAGCGAAATGGCGGCCGATGCGAACCATCGCAAGAAGTTCTGCCAGAACTGCTTGAATGCTGTTAATCAGTACGGCCTGGACGGTATAGACCTTGACTGGGAGTATCCCACCAGCGGATCGGCCGGAATCTCCCATTCAGATGCCGATAAAGACAACTTCACCCTTTTGGTGAAAGACATGCGTGCGGTGCTGGGGAAGGACAAGATCATTACCATGGCTTCATCGGCCAGCGCCAAATACGTGAAATTTGCCGATTTCATCGAGTACATGAACTGGGTGAACCTGATGACCTATGATATGGGCGATCCGCCGTACCATAATGCCGCCCTGTACAAATCGGCTATGACAAAGCGCAGCTGCGACGAGTCGGTTCAGCTTCACCTACAGGCCGGCGTGCCGCTCAATAAGATGACTCTGGGTATGGCGTTCTACGGCCGCGACGATGAAACCCTCAAGCCTTTTACCTCCGACGATCCCGACGACAACTTCATCTACTATAAGGATATTTCCACCAAAGGTTATAACGTATGCTGGGACCAGACGGCCCAAGTGCCTTATCTTACCAATTCTTCCGGCAAGATGGTCCTGAGCTACGATGATGAAAAGTCTATCGGCCTTAAAGCCGAATATGTGAAGGCGAAAGGCCTTCTTGGAGCCATGTACTGGGCAATTGACGGCGACGACAAAAACTGGACGCTGTCCAAGGCTGTCGCGGGTCCGCTGCTGGGATGGACGCACCCCGATGCCACAATCCTTGCCACCAACCAGTATGTGCAGAAATTCATGGAGGAGGTGAATTATCCCTGCAACAACAATCCGGATACCGACCAGGAATACTATTATTCCAGCGTTATAGGATATCCCGGCGGCGGCCCCAGCGTAAATGACGAAGAACTTCCGCCCACCTATACCATCACTTGGACGGGCGCTTCTTCCAGCCAGAAACTCAAGGTGTGGGAAGGGGACTGGAGCAGGGAGTATTCCCTGTCTTCAGGTGTAAGCAAGCAGGACATCACCAACCTGGTTCCCAACACCGCCTACCACTGGGAGGTAACCGCCTCCGGTTCCACGGTGGCCAGCGGCAGTTTCGCCACCCGCGGCCTGCTGCGTCAGGTTTACTACGCCCCCAATGTGCGTAACGGACGCGACCTGGGCGGCTATAAGGGCCTTGGCGGCAAGACTGTTGTGTACCACAAGTTGTTCCGCGGCGGCGCTATCCACGGTTCCCGCACTAACAGCACCGGCAAGGCCGAAATGCTTGCCGAGGGCATAAGGGCCGAGGTTGACCTCCGCGAGGCTTCCGACGTTCCGTCCAGCTCCCCGCTGGGCAGCAGTGTAGATTTCTATGCTCCGGGCTTTGACAGCGGCTACAACCACATGATACGGGATAATCCGGAGAAGATGAAGAATACCTTCTGCTGGGTGGTGGCCCGCCTGAGGGAAGGAAAGCCGGTTTATTTCCACTGTGCGGCCGGCCGTGACCGTACCGCCACTTTGGCTATCCTGCTGGAAGGCGTCCTTGGCGTGAGCGAGAGCGACATGGCAAAAGACTATGAACTCACATACTTTACGCCGGCCGACTGGGGCATGTCCGAGGAGGACGACGGCACACTTGTGTACAAGCATGTGCGTACCTCGTATAGCTTCAAATCCGTACGCAAAACCATCTTCAAGGAAACCGACAGCGGCACTTATCAGGAACGAATCGTCAAGTACCTTTTGAAGATTGGCGTACCTCAGGCCGATATCGACGACCTCCGAAAGATTATGCTAAAGTAGCGCTCCGGGTTTATTAAATCAAATAAAATGAGTACCTTTGCACTTCTATGAAAGCAAGGCAGGTACTCATTTTTTTTGTAGGCGTTTTTGCCCTGATAGGCGTTCTTTGGCTGGCAGTGCCGGCCGATGGCGTGCCGCTTGGGCCGCTTAACCTAAGGTTTGCATCCTATCAGCGCACCATCCGCGATGCGCGGGAAGCAAAAGTGGATGTGGATTCGGTGCTCAACGCCGTTGAGGCCCGTTTCCGCATGGAGCAGGACACTCTGGAGTACTACCGCAAGTTCTTCTACGAGAATCCGGACAGGATCTTCATTCCCGGTGACGATTACCATTACTTCGACGGCGTTTTCCGCGCCATGGAAAAGGCCGATGACCACGTTGTACGCGTTGTCCACTACGGGGATTCCCAGATAGAATTGGACCGCATTTCGCAGGATTTGCGCCAGCAGTTGCAGGACAGGTTCGGCGGCAGCGGCACCGGCTATTTCCCGGCAGTGGGGAACGTTCCATCGGCCAGTATTTCCAAGGTTGCTTCCGGCGGATTTGTGCAGTATACTATGTACGGTGACTCCACCACAATGCGTGCGGGACATAACCGTTACGGCATGCTGGCCCAGGTGGTGCAGCTAACCGGTGGCGGCACCGTGACCCTTCGCGGAACCAAGAACAAAACGGCCCGTGAGCGCTGCAAAACCTTCCAGACGGTGTCTGTATTATACGGCCGCGGGCAGGGATTTGACGTAAAGGCGGTGTCCGACACCATCAAGCCAGTGCCGGTTAAAAAGGAAGGTGTTGGCGGCGCCACTTTGATTACCTGGGACTTCGGCCGGCCTGTTGCCAAGGCGGTTCTTACCTTCAAAGGCAGTGCCGAGATTTACGGAATATCGGCCGATGGTGCAGCGGGCGTTGAGGTGGACAATATCCCGCTCAGAGGCTGCTCAGGCACCATTTTCACCCGCATCTCGAAGCCTTTGATGACAGACTGCTTTGCACTTACCGATGCCCGGCTGATTATTTTGCAGTTCGGCGGCAATATGATGCCTATGGTGCGGAATACCAAGGTGATTGAGCAGTATCAGGAGCAGATAGCAAAGCAAATCCAGTATTTCCACGAGGTGGCGCCCCAGGCGCGCATACTCTTTATAGGCCCGTCCGATATGGGTAAATCCGTCAACGGGCGCGTGGTTACCTGGCCTCATCTGCCGGAACTTGTGGATTCCCTTAAATCCACCGCGCTGTCCAATGACGCCGCTTACTGGGATCTTTTCCGCATGATGGGCGGGGAGAATTCCATGGTGCAGTGGGTGCGGCATTCTCCGGCTTATGCAGGGCCGGATTATATCCACTTTACGCCCGCCGGGGCCCAGAAAGTGGGCGACGCCCTGTCCCGTTCGCTGTTAACGTATTACGACTACTATCGGCTGTCTGAATGAAAAGGGTTGTAGTCCTTGCTGTGGTACTGTTGTCGCTGCTGCCTTTACAGGCGCGGCGGCTTCCGCGGTATCCCTTTGTGAGGGCCGATCTTAACACCCTTCAGATGCCCGGCGGCAAGTCCCCGGAATTCTACCAGTTTTGCCGGAAGCTGGATACCTTGCTGATTGCCGGCAGGGGAGACGTGCGGGTGCTTCATGTTGGTGGTTCGCATGTGCAGGGCGGTACCTTGAGCGACCGTCTGCGCCGGCGCTTCCTCAGCCTCAGATATGGCATAGAAGGCGGCAGGGGACTGGTTTTCCCTTTTTCGGCCGCTATGACAAATACGCCGGTGAGCTATAACAGCTCCTATATCGGAAGTTGGGAGAGCGTTAACTGCCTAAAGCCTTCCGACTTGGAATTGGGCCTGACGGGCGTGGCTGTGACGGCACGGGATACATCGGCCAAGGTAATAATTGACCTGGCGCCGCGTGAAAGGCAGGTGCTTGGGCAGCGGTACACCTTTAACCGCGTGGATGTGCTGGGCAGCGGCTCTTTGGAGCCTGTGTTGCTTATGGCAGGCCGCGATACGCTTGTTGGTGTTGGTGCCCACGGACTGTATCATTTTGACTTGCCGTATTATACCGACTGGATTCAGCTGGCGTTCGTAGGGGAGGGGGAGTACTCCTTGCGCGGACTATACCTTGACAAATCGTCCGGCGGATTTTCCATGAGCGAAGCCGGAATTAACGGTGCCTCCACCGGCTCATGGCTCCGCTGCGACCTTTGGGAAGAAGACCTCAGGCGCGTAATGCCGGACATGGTGATATTTTCTATCGGCATAAATGATATTCAGGGGGCCGATTTTGATGCCCGTCGATTTAAGGCTAATTATAGAGAGTTGGTGAAGCGCGTGCGGAAGGTGAATCCCAGATGCGCGATATTGTTCAGTGGCATAAACGACAGCTGGAAGCGGCACGATGTGAATTCGCACACGGCCCAGGCCGAGGAAGCGTTTAAGGAACTTGCACAGGAGTACAAGGCCGTTTTCTGGGACTGGTATGAGGTTATGGGAGGTGCCGGCTCCATGGCTCTGTGGGAGGGCGCAGGCCTTGCGCAGAGCGATAAGATCCACTTCACTTCCAACGGCTACAAGCTGGTTGGAGACCTGCTGTTTGACGCAATAATGGACGCATATTACAAGAGGTAATGGGCCTGTGGGATGTCATACGGGACTTTTTGGTGAACCTGTTCTCCTTTGACCAGGCGCATCCGCTGCTGTTCACCCAGTTCTACTTCTGGGCGTTCTTTACGCTGGTTTTCGCCGTCTTCTCCCTGTTCCATTCCAAAGTTCTGCTTCGCAATGCCTTCCTCTTTGCAGTGTCGCTGTTTTTCTACTACAAGACCAGCGGGGTGTTTTTGGCATTGCTGGTGTTTGTGGTAGTTTATAACTACTTTGCGGCAAAGATTTTATTTCGGCTTAAATCCGAAGGATGGCGGTCTTTTGTGACGACGCTGAGCGTGGTAGTAGACCTGGGGATTCTGGCGTATTTCAAGTATGCGTACTTCCTCACCGACTTTGTGAACAATCTCTTCGGCCTGTCAATCCAGGTGCATGACGTTCTGGGCGAATTCCTGAACATGTGCATCGGGGCTTCGGTTTTCCGCGTGGATGCCATTATTCTGCCGGTGGGTATTTCCTTCTTCACCTTCCAGGCGGTGAGTTATATGGTGGACGTCAAGAGGCGCAAGATTTCCCCCGTTCAGAATTTCCTGGACTTCGGTTTTTACCTCACCTTCTTCCCGCAGCTTGTGGCCGGCCCCATCGTCCGTGCTTCGGAGTTCATTCCGCAGCTTCACAAGCCGTACAACCTTAGCCGCCGATGGTTCGGCATAGCCATTTTCTGGATAATGAACGGCCTTTTGAAAAAGCTCATTCTGGCCGATTATCTGGCGGTGAATTTCTGCGACCGTGTGTTCGAGAACCCTTTGCTGTACAGCGGGTTCGAGAATTTATCGGCCCTTTTCTGCTATTCCCTGCAGGTTTATGCCGATTTTTCCGGCTACACCGACATTGCCACCGGCGTTGCCATGCTGTTTGGCTTCTATCTGCCGCAGAACTTCAATTCGCCTTACAAGGCTCTGAACACCCAGCAGTTCTGGCGCAGGTGGCACATGACCCTTAGCCGATGGCTCCGCGACTACCTGTATATCCCGCTTGGAGGAAATAGGAATGCTACTCCGGCCACGTTTATTATTATTCTGGCCGTGGCGGTGTTTGGAAGCTTCTTGAGCGGATCGTGGTGGGTGGCGTTCGGTGTGTTTGTTTTGACTGTGGGTATTGGTATTTGGGCTTGGCTGAAGCCTGGTGACCGTAAGCTGATAACTACGAATATTAACTCCATGAACACCATGCTGCTGGGCGGTCTCTGGCACGGCGCCAGCTGGAACTTCATGATCTGTGGCGGCCTGAACGGCCTGGTCATGGTAATCTATAAAGTCTGGACCAAGCGAGCCATGTGGGTGAAGTTGTGCATTATCGGCTTTGTCACTTTGCTATGTGGTGTTTTAGCCCTCACCCTCCATTACCCCGTCTGGAACATGTTCTTCGTCTGGACGCTTATAATCTTGGTAGGAACGGTAGTCAAGGCACTTTGTCATTCTGAGCGCAGCGAAGAATCTTGGCTCTCCAACGCCTGGGATATCTTCCAGACCTTCGTCTTCATTACATTCACCCGCCTGTTCTTCCGCAGCGGCTCCAACCTGGACCCCGCCCTCGCCAACGAACAGGCTTGGAACACCGCCAAGAACATGGTGAACCAGATCGGCAGCCACTGGGACCTCTCCCTCGTCCCCTCCATGGCCGCCGCCCACTGGCAGGTCCTGGCCCTCTTCGTCGCCGGCATGATAATCCACTGGCTCCCCGACCGCTTCAAGCGCCGCTACCGCATTGCCTTCTCGGCCCTGCCCCTCTGGCTCATGGCCATTGTGGTGGTACTCATCGTAGTCTTCATCTACCAATTCATCACCGCCGACCTCCAAACCTTCATCTACTTCCAGTTCTAACCCCTATCGGCTTTCAGTTCCAGGGATTTGCCCCCTCCGCCCTTCGTTCATGCAGGGTCCCCGCCCTGGCCCCCTCCTCATCCCGGGCCCCGACCCGGGATCTCCGCCTAAAGCACACTTTCGGCCCCTGACCCCTGGTCATCGTGCTGTAGTGGCACTGTATGCCCTCCTCTAAAGCACATTTTCGGCCCTCCGTCCCCGGTCACCGTGCTTTAGCACCCCTTCGTACCCCCGCCTAAAGCACACTTTTGGCCCCTGACCCATCGTCTGTACCCTCAGGGCTGGTTTTGCTGCTGTCTGGCGGTAGTAGTGTTGTTTTTACTGGCGGCTAAGTTGTTGATTACCAGTGTGTTGTTGTAAAGTCGTCGTTCATTTTTTGAACGAGGAATATACGCGAACGTATTGAGTATCAGTGAGTTAGGTGCCAGTGTGGTTGGAGTGGTGGGATCACACAGGTCCTTGAGCGGCACGAAATGGGCATAAAGTGCGCCCTTCGTGGGGCTGGGGTGCTATCGACAGTGCGGAAATTGCAAAAAAAGCGCTACTTTTGCACTGGAAAAGCCTAACAGACAATGGAAGTACGCGCAAAAAAAGCCCTTGGACAGCATTTTTTAACGGACCAGAAAGTGGCCCGGGCCATAGTGGACGCCCTGGAGATTCCCGGTCAAGCCGGGAATGACGGGAATGACCGGACTGCCAGGGCTGCCGGGAATGACGGGGGGTGCGGGAACCCCGTCCTGCCGGCCGATGCAAAGCACCCTTTCCCGGTGCTGGAGGTGGGCCCTGGAATGGGCGTGCTAACGCAGTATCTGATGCAACGGGACGATATTGACCTGAAGCTGGTTGAGATTGATACAGAGAGCGTTGAATATCTGCTGGAGCATTTTCAAGGCATGCAGGGCCGGCTTATGGAGGCCGATTTCCTAACCCTCAAATTAGAGAAAATCTTCCCGGAAGAATTCGCCGTTATCGGCAACTTTCCGTACAACATTTCGTCGCAAATTTTCTTCAAGGTGCTGGATCACAAGGACCGCGTTCCGGAGGTGGTGGGCATGGTGCAGAAAGAGGTGGCCGAGAGGATAGCTGAAAAACCCGGAACCAAAACCTACGGCATCCTTAGCGTGCTTCTGCAGGCTTGGTATGACATTGAATATCTGTTCACTGTGGGCTCCGGCTGTTTTGCCCCGCCGCCAAAGGTAGAAAGCGCCGTAATACGCCTCACACGCAACTCCCGCAAGGATTTAGGCTGCGACGAAGCCCTGTTCAAGACGGTGGTGAAAACCGCCTTCGGCCAGCGCCGCAAGATGATGCGCAACCCCCTGAAGCCGCTGGCCAAAGCCAAAGCCGATCGGGAAGGCTGGACGGCGGAACAATTATCGGCCTTCCTTGCCCAACCGGTCTTCTCCCAGCGCCCGGAACAACTCTCCGTGGAGGACTTCGTAGCCCTCACCAATCTCCTTGCCTAAAATCCCATCGGCCTTCGTGCCTTAAAAGGAAATAATTACTATCTTTGTAGATTAGAATATAATCTAACACAAAGATATGTACAGAACACACACATGCGGAGAACTCCGCATTGAGAACAAGGGACAGCAGGTCACTCTGGCCGGCTGGGTTCAGAAAGCCCGCAAACTTGGCGGCATGACTTTCATCGACCTTAGGGACCGCTACGGCATTACTCAGCTGGTTGTGGAGGCCGATGCTCCGGCCGATCTGGTGGAAACCGCCACCTCCCTGGGCCGTGAATTCGTCATCCAAGCCACCGGAGAAGTTGTTGAGCGTCAGGCCAAGAACGCCAAGATGCCCACCGGCGACAGCGAGATTAAACTATCGGCCATCAATATC
>JAGCWB010000070.1 GCA_017962065.1 Bacteroidales bacterium | reverse complement strand
GGTGCTGGTGATTAGCGAACGCTGCTTTTTGTACATGTTCTCCACATAAGGCCGATAGTCCATGAACTTCTCGTCGCCGCTGGCTTTTTCCATAGGACAGGAAATGATGAGGGGCGTACGGGCGTCGTCGATGAGAACGGAGTCAACCTCGTCCACAATTGCGTAATGGTGCTTGCGCTGCACAAGGTCCGTCATGCGGGTGGCCATGTTGTCGCGCAGGTAGTCGAAGCCGAATTCGTTATTTGTACCAAAGGTGATGTCGCAGTTGTAAGCCTTGCGGCGGGCGTCAGAGTTGGGCTGGTGCTTGTCTATGCAGTCCACGCTGAGGCCGTGGAACATGTAAAGCGGGCCCATCCACTCGGAGTCACGCTTTGACAGATAGTCGTTCACGGTAACCACGTGCACGCCTTTTCCGGCAAGGGCGTTAAGGAACACCGGCAAGGTCGCAACCAGGGTTTTACCCTCACCGGTTGCCATTTCGGCTATCATACCGCGCTGGTCCTTGTTGGTCTTAACACCACCGTTAAGGACTATACCGCCAATGAGCTGCACATTATAGTGCACCATGTCCCAGGTAATCTCATTACCACCAGCCACCCAGTGGTTGTGCCAGATGGCCTTGACCTTTCCGTCACTGCCTGCCTCCCGTCATTGCCGGCTTGACCGGCAATCTCTACGAAGTCCCGCCCCTGTGCGGCAAGTAGCTTGTCGAACTCAGTTGCCGTGACCTCAATGCTCTCGCTTTCCGCGAACCTGCGGGCGGTGCTCTTCACAATTGCGAAGGCCTCCGGAAGAAGCTCATTCAGAACAACTTCTATTGCTTCGTCCTCGTCCTTCACCAGTTTGTCGCTCTCCGTTGCCAGCACTTCCTTGTCCTCCACCGGGATGTCTTTTTCCATCTCCAGTTTAATCTCTGCAATGCGGTCCTCGAAAGGCTTTTCCACTGCAGCAATTTTATCGCGCAAGGCGGCGCTGTGGGCGCGGAGCTCGTCGTTCGAAAGTTTATCTATTTCCGGATAAATTGCAAGAATCTGGTCCAGGACGGGCTTGATTGCCTTCATATCCCTGTCGCTCTTGCTGCCGAATATCTTCTTAAGTATATCTGCTATTGCCATAATGGATGGTACGTTATTCTATAAATCCTACAAAATTAACAATTTTGCCGATATTATACAAATAACGTTCCCCTGGTTATTGCTGACAAAGTGGCAGGCTAACGGCAGTTTTTGCGATGCTCCTTTACCTCAGGAAGCTGGCTGCAAATAGTACGGAAGTACTTCAGAGGCAAAATGCTGCAGTATTTTACTGTTTTCACTAACGTGAACAGACAAACAGACATGAACCTTTCCCATAAAGGCCGATTCAGATCACACAGCCTTACCAGACTTCCGATATAATAATTGCGTTTTATAAGTTTCTCCTTAGGTTCCTCCCGGTACTGCCTGTCATGCGCCGCCCTAGCCTCCGGCACCACGCCAATCTTATATCCCTTATACCGAGCCCTGTTACACCAGTCATCATCCTGCCCCCACATAGGGAACAACCCCTGGTCAAACAGACCGATTTCCCTAATTGCCTTAACCGGCACCAGCCAATGCGCCGCCATAACGAATGGCACGGAGAGTGGATGCCCGGTCGGGGCCGGGCATGACTCATTTGACGTCATTGCCGGCTTGGTTGACGTCATTGCCGGCTTGGTTGACGTCATTGCCGGCTTGACCGGCAATCTCTTAGCAAACTGCTTATCCAACTCCTTGTATTCATCCGTCATTTGTAACGGGCTCAGAACGGCGTAATCCGGGTTGGCCTGGGAGACTGCCACCAGTGTTTCAAGTGCGCCGGGCTCCAGCCAGGCGTCCTGGTTCAGCAGGTAAACATAGTCATAGCCTTTGTCCAGGGCATACTGCATGCCGGCATTGTTGGGCTGGGCAAAGCCCAGGTTATCGGCACTGCGTACCAGATGAGCCTTGGGGTAATTTGCCGCCACAAAATCGGCCGATCCATCCGAAGAGTCGTTGTCCCAGACGTACAAATCGGCCTGCACTGCGGGTAGTGTCCCATTTTTCGGGACACCTCCGTCAAAATCGGCCTTTTTTGCAGGTAGTGTCCCAGAAATAGGGACACCTCCCGCACTTACGGAGCCAAGGCAGCGGTCAAGCCAGTGCTTGCCGTTGTGGGTGACTACTATGACAAGAACGCTTTTCATGCAAAGAGTTTGCGGTACAGAAGACGAAGTTTCCAGGCCAGGGACCAGCGGGAGGCTTTTCGGAAGGAGCGTTCAAGCCGGCGGTATTCTACCGTTTGGCAGGGATCGCAGAAGTATTTGGCATACAGGGCCTTGTGCTTTTCCCAAAGCTGGCGGCGGATGGTTTTGAGAACCTCATCCGTTACGCCGGTGTTGCGGGAGCGGCGACGGGTGCGATAGCGGAAACAAAGTTCCGACAGGCAAAGTACTTTTGGACTGTGGGCATGCTCCAGAACAGAGAGCCAGAAATCCCAGTCTTCGAACCCTGCCTTGAAGGACGGATCAAACGACGCCGCCTGTCTTTTACGGAAGAAACAGCTGATGTACAGGCAGTTGCTGGCCAGCATAGTTTCTATTGAGAATGGCGGAAGATCCTCCCAGGAGGTCTTGGCGCCAAAGCGTTCGGCACGGCCATATACCACTGTGAGCGAAGGATTGGCCTCGAAGGCGGCAACGGCTGCGTCCATATAGCCGGGGGCGATAAGATCATCGGCATCAAGGAAGAGTATGTACTCCCCTTTTGCCAGCTCCAGGCCGCGGTTTCTGGCGGCGGCTACGCCTTTATTCTCAGTGAACATCTCCGCCACAAAGCGGGAATCCTTGGCGCACCAATCGCTTACAAGCTGCGGGGAACCGTCCTTGGAGCCGTTCTCCACAATTATGCATTCCCAGTCCGTAAAGGTTTGGGCGGCAACGCTTTCCAGCGTTTCCGGCAGATACTTGCCCAGGTTATAACTGGGAATTATTACACTTACTGCTGGCATGCTACTTCTTTATGTAATTGAGTAAATGGTCGTTCACTTTAAGCAACCACTCGTGGATGGAAAACTTTCCGCCACGGAACTTGCGGCGCAGCCATTTGTATCGGCGGCTCTGGAAGAAATAAAGATCTTCTCCGGCAAAAACCCGGACAGAGGGCGCATAGCCTTTCATGGGGTCGGCAATAATATCCTCCACAGGGCACAAGCCTTCATTTCTTACACGCAGTAGCAGCTCTTTTGCATTGAGCGAATACAGTTTGTCTTCCTGGCCGCTGGAGATGTTGGTAACCATGTAATGCAGTATATAGGCATTCCTCAGATAGCGGATACCGTTCTGTACCTGACAGTTCCATTCGCCGGGCAACTGCTTTACCGGGAAGCCCATGGCGGCATCCGTCTGGGCAAAGGAAGGCTGGTCCGGCTTGATGCCTGCACTCTCGCCATTCAGATAATTCTTCTGCCACAGTTCAAAAAAAAGGTGGTTTTCCGGGGTGTCCTTAACCAGCAGAACGCCGCTGTTGAAGTAATTTTCGCTTCCGCTTACGTCAAAACCAAAGCGCTTGCACATATTGATGGTGGCACGGCGGTGCGGGTGCTCCAGGAACGAGGCGTGAAGGTCCCGGCAGGCGGCCAGCGTTGCATCTAGAGCGTCAATATCGTCCAACGGACGCATCACCACTGTATCGGCATCGATAAAAAGGAAATCCCCCTTCACGTAGTTACGCATGCCGGTTTTGAGAAGGCGGGAACGTTTCATTGCCGGAAGGGACGGATCCAGCGGCGCTACCACCACCTCGTCAAAAAGGGCCCTGAAAGCAGCATCCTGCGCGCCCCTGGTGCCAAAAGATTCCCCCGTAGCCGTGTCCGTAAGCAGCGTAATTGTTGCCTCCGGATTGTAACGTCGG
>JAGCWB010000069.1 GCA_017962065.1 Bacteroidales bacterium | reverse complement strand
TATTTCCAGAAGAATGGCCTGGGCGCCTACAAAGCCCCTGTCCTTGTGCTTTACACAGGCGCTACGGAAACCGCCTGCGGACAAGGTCCGGCCGCAATGGGCCCCTTCTACTGCAGCGCCGACGAAAAGCTATACATAGACCTGTACTTCTTCTCCAGCATGAAGCAGCAGCTGGGAGCCGACGGCGACTTTGCCTACGCATACGTCATAGCCCATGAAGTGGGCCATCACGTACAGCATGTACTGGGCACTCTGGACCAGGCCCACAGCCAGATGGCTAAAATGAACAAGACTCAAGCCAACCGCATAAGCGTACGAATAGAACTCCAGGCCGATTTCTATGCCGGCGTGTGGGCGCACTATGAGAATACCATGTTTGATTCCATAGAAGACGGCGACCTTGAAGAAGCCATCCGCTGCGCCTCAGTGATTGGCGACGACTACCTCCAGAAAAAAGCCCAGGGCTACGCCGTAGAAGAGTCCTTCACCCACGGCACCGCCGCCCAGCGCATGCGCTGGCTCAAAAAAGACATGCAAACCGGCGACATCCGCCAAGGCAACACCTTCCAGCTCTCCGACGAGCAGCTGTAACAGGCACCTTGCCGCACACCTCCCCTCTTCGAAACGCCGTATCCCGCATTTTTGCCCGTTTTTGTGGTTTCGTACGTCGTCGCAACGTAGCATCCCGCATTTTGGGCCGATTTTGAGGGATGGGAGGTTCTGGCGCCATGGTAATGTGGCGCTAAAGCACGATGACCGGGGTTAGAAGGCAGAAAGTGTGCTCTAGGCGGGGTCATGAAGGGGTTCTAAAGCACAGTAACCGGGGGTGAGAGCCCGAAAGTGTGCTTTAGGCACAGGGAATGTGTATACAAAAAACATTATATTTGTACACAAAGACTGTATGGTATATGAAAATCAAGAGTTTACTTGCGGCGCTTCTCGTTATTTCGTGCATGCCTAAAGCCCCGCAGCTGGGCCTTCGTGTGGGAACTTATACGGAGAACACAACGGCAGTGGGCGTCTATCTCTATTCCTTTGACACCCAGACTGCCGATTGTACCCTCACCGGTATGGCGCCGTCGGGGAATCCTTCGTTTGTCATCCCTTCTCCCGGTGAAAAGATGGCCTATGCTGTTAACGAGTTCAACGATGGCCGGCAAGGAGTGAGCTCATTCGTGCTGGAGGACGGAACAATAACCTTGCAGGAAAGCATCCCCATTCCTAAAGAACTGGTGGACGGCGAAGATCCCTGCAATCTTCTTTATACAGGCAACACTATCGTAAGTTCAAACTATACCGGAGGAACGGTTACGGCATTTTCCCTCACGCAGGACGGTCACATTGAGGGACTTTCCCAGCAGTTTGGCCGGGAAGGCGCCCACATGCACTGCGCCGTCTTATCCCCGGAAGGGAAATACATCTTTGTCACCGATCTTGGAAACGACTGCATTTACCGCTTCGAACCTGATGAAATCGGCCCCCTGAGCAATCCGGTTACAGCATGGCAGAACGATGATGCACTTCACTTCGGTCCGCGTCACATGGTTTTCAGTGCCGACGGGCGCTTTGCCTATCTTCTGTGCGAATTAGCCGATAAGCTTGTCGTGTTCAACTACAACGAAGGCATCCTGACACCAGTCCAGACCATCACTGCCTACGATGGAGAGGGCCATGGAAGCGCCGATATTCATCTTTCCCCGGACGGCCGATTCCTCTATACCAGCCATAGGCTCAAGGAGGACGGCATTGCTATATTCTCTGTTGACAGCGAGAACGGTACGGTAAGTCCGGCAGGGTATCGGCTTACTGGAATACACCCCAGGAACTTTGCCATTTCCCAGGACGGACGATTCCTACTATGCGCATGCCGTGACAGTGACCGCATAGAAGTTTACAGCATAGATCCTGCTACAGGAGCATTGACCCTTACAGACAACTCCATAGAAGTGGGAGCACCGGTTTGCGTCCAATTCATTCCGGGGAAGTAGGCCTTACGAAATCTGCCAGCATCTCGAAATAGACGTCGCATCCCGCATTTTGGGCCGATTTTGAGGGATGGGAGGTTGCGAAATTACCCCTCCGCCGTAGCGAAAGAAGCGATGCCGTAGCATCGCTTCTAAGCGGAGGCGGAGGGATTCGAACCCCCGGTACGTTGCCGTACAACAGTTTTCAAGACTGCCGCCATCGACCACTCGGCCACACCTCCGGAAAGGAGTGCAAATATAGTGATTTTTTTGCAAATTACGCGCTTATTTGTATTTTTGTGATTAGGTATGCGTAAATGGTTGGTTATCATATTGCTTACTTTGGCTGCCTGGCCGCTGAAAGGACAGGTGGATTCTGTGCGTCTGGGGTATGCTGTAAGGGGTACGGTGCTGGATGCCCAGACGGGACGGCCGCTTGAGTCAGTGCACGTTTCAATTCCGGGGCGGCACCAGGCCACGGTTACAAATGCCGACGGTGACTTCACCTTGAAAAGCGACCGCACGATAAGCGACGTGGAGTTCTCATACCTTGGCTACAAAACCATAAGGCAAAAGGCATCGGCCAAAATGTCGGTACGGATGCAGCGTGGCACGATTATGCTAAGCGAGGCTTCCATCATTGCCGGAGACCCCAAACTCATAGTTGAGGCGGCCCTCAGCCGCGTGGAAGAGACATATTGTACAGAGCCGGAACTGCTTGAATGCTTTTACAGAGAGACCGTCCAGAAGCGAAACCGCTACACATACGTTGCAGAAGCAGTTGCCAGACTGTATAAGTACACCTTTACCGGAGGCGTACAAAGGGATGCGGCGGCGCTGGAAAAAAGCCGCGTGCTGGTTAGCCAGAGAAAAAGGGACACCCTTGCCGTAAAGACCATGGGCGGCCCCAACCAGGCCCTTACTCATGACCTTATAAAGAACACGGAAGTACTTTTCTATGAGGGAGATATGGAACTTTACTCCTTCAATATGGAAATGCCCGCATACATTGGCGACAGGCTTCAGTTCGTTATTAGCATGACTCCGGCAGGAGAAGCCCCGGACTATGCCCTGTACCACGCAACGCTGTATATAGACCGCGAACTTCTCACCTTCACCCGCATAGAAACATCGCTGGACATGGCCGATAAAGCCAAGGCTACAAGGATGCTGCTGATAAGCAAACCTATCGGCCTGAGATTTTTCCCGGAAGAAGCATCCCTTGTCATGAATTATCGTCTGAACGGTGATAAATGCCGCCTGGAGTACTTCAAAAGCACCATACGCTTTGCATGCGACTGGCGCAAGCGGCTTTTCAAAACCCGTTATACGGTTGTCAATGAACTGGTAGTAACGGATGTTCGCCCGGAGGCCGTGCCCATTCCCCGCAAGGACCGCTTCCGCATGAGCGATGCCCTGAACGACAAAGCTCCCGAATTCCAGGACCCGGACTTCTGGAAAGACTATAACATCATTGAACCTACGGAGAGTCTGGAGCATGCTATCGGCCGCCTTAAAAAAGGCCGTTAGGTTTGCACATCTGGGCCTAAAGCCGTACCTTTGCACTCCCTATGAAGAAGGTTTTTCTGCCGATATTGCTTCTGCTGGCTTCACTGGCCGTGCAGGCACAGGAAATGCGGGACACGCTTGATGCCTCGCGAATATCGGCCATGAGGGAAAAACTCAAAAATACCACTCAGACGGGGCTTACGCACATAGAGAGCAAGCAGTTGAATTCGGGCGTTGCGGTATTTGGCACGCCGGACGTTATCAAAAAACTGCAGATGCTGCCTGGCGTAGCGGCCGGCAACGAACTCATGAACGGACTTTACGTCCACGGCGGCGACGGCAACGACAACCTCTTCCTCCTTGACGGCGTACCTCTATATAATATAAGTCATTTCGGCGGCCTGTTTTCCAGTTTCAACACGGACGTAATAGACAATCTGGACTTCTACAAAAGCGGTTTCCCGGCACGGTACGGCGGACGGATGTCGTCGGTGGTGGACGTGGAAACACGGGAAGGGAACATGGAAAAATACCATGGCAGCATATCGCTGGGCTTAATTGACGGCCGATTACAGGTGGAAGGGCCAATAATAAAAGGCAAAACCTCCTTCAACCTTGGGCTCCGGCGCTCCTGGCTGGATGTTGTGACCATCCCCGCCATCTGGTATGCCAACACCCAGAACGGGCCGGATGAAACCGTTGGCGGCGGCTACTCAATGAGTGACATAAATGCCCGTATAACCCACCGCTTTGCTCCCGGGAATGTCCTCAACGTGTGTTTTTACACCGGGGCCGATAACCTGCGGGCCAGCCTGGAGGATCCCGGCTCTAAGATGAAGATTGGCGTGAAATGGGGCAGCCTTACATCTTCTGTATCGCATCAATACGAGTTCTCAAAAAAACTGAAGACCAAGAATACGCTTTACTACTCCCAGAGCACATCGGACACCGCCTACGATTTTGCCTTTACCAACAAGGAGAACGGCGTGGAAACCATTACTTCAATGGACGACCATGACGTCTCCTATGTGCGTGAAATCGGCCTTACATCCAACTGGGACTGGTATCCGAACAGTTACAACCATGTGCGTTACGGCTTGTCGGCCCAGTATCACTGGTATCATTCCGGGCGAAATTTCACATCGTCCACAGTGCAGGACGGGGAAACCCAGAGAGAATCGGCCGATGACGAAGAGCAGGGCTACCATTCCTTTGAGCCGGCAATTTATGCCGAGGATGAAATCTTCCTCCGTTACAACCTTACAGTTAACGCCGGCCTTCGCTTCGCCATGTTTGCAACGCCCGGCAAGGTATGGCCGTCGCTGGAGCCGCGCGTGGCGTTCAAATGGCTCATTACCAATAATATATCGGCCAAACTGTCCTATACCCGCATGAGCCAGTTCGCGCATCTTGTGGCGGCGGTTTATATGGATCTGCCGTCCAACAGCTGGATGCCTTCTACCGCTAGCGCCAGGCCCATGACAAGCGACCAGGTGGCCGGCGGCATTTATACCACCTTCGGCCCGTTCAAGTTCAATCTGGAGGGCTGGTACAAAACCATGGATCACATTCTGGTATACAACGGCAGCAATACCTTCGTGCCGCCAATCACCGAATGGGAAAAGAGTTTCACGGAAGGGAAAGGCCGCTCGTACGGCATGGAGGTGGAAGCAACGTTTGAGAAGGGGCCGATAAACATCTCTGCCTATTATACCCTTTCCTGGACGGAGCGCTTCTTTGACGCAATTTACGGGGACTGGTTCCTTGACCGCAACGACAACCGCCACAAAATCAATCTTATAGCGTCCTGGCACTTTGCAAAGCACTGGGAGGTCTTTGCCAACTGGAACTACCACAGCGGCAACAGGATAACCTTCCCTTCGCATTACATAGATGCGGCCGGAAAGCGCAAATATCTGTACGACAGACCCTACAACACCCAACTTCCGGACTACCACAGACTGGATCTGGGCCTAGACTTCTCCACTACCTTCCCCAACGGGCATGGCCTGAAGATTAACCTTAGCGTGTACAACGCATACAATCACCTTAACGCCTCCATGGCCTTCCTGCAAACCGACAATGACGGCAACTTCAGCGGCCTGGCATACGGTCTGGTTCCTATAATTCCAACAATAACAGCCACTTACAAGTTCTAGATGAAACGATTGCTTTACATATTTCTCTGGGGCTTGATGCTTACCGCCTGCGAAATCCCGTTCGAGATTAAGCAGGAAGGAGAGTCCCGCATATATCTCCAGGGCGTGGTCGATAACGGACTGGTAACCATTTCGTCGCTGTATGCCACCCCTATCAGCGGAGAACAAGGCAGCCTGAGCGGGCTTAAAACGGTCTTTTCCGTCAATGGCAAAGAGGTGGAACTGCACGGCAGTCCCATTCCGCTGGAGGAAGGCGATGAATTGTACGTGGAGGTATCGGCCGATGGGCTTGAAACCGCCAGCGGCAGCACCGTCGTACCGCCAAGGCCGCAGATTACGGACCTTTCATGGGAAAGGATCCAGGTAGATACCATTGACGCAACGGAGATCAGGATGACGCTGGACCACGCGCCTCTGGAGGACGAATATTACGCCATACAGATTCTCAGACGGGACGACGTCTTTTATGTCGGCGGGGATGTTGAAACGTTCGTTAGCTACCCCACGCCAGGTTATATTCTGACGGCGGCCGAGAGCGGTAGCTTTGACTTGGCCGATTTCATTCAGGTCAATTACAACGGCCGATATCTGGGAGGGCCTGACTACCAGCCGATTTCGTTGTTGACAAAAAAGCAGTTCGACGGAGCGCTGTACAAGTTCTACCTCAATTCCTTTGACGCATCTATACTGGAGCAAATACGCAACAGCATGCCCGGAGGAGACACGGGAATGATTGGCGGCGACATTGTGAGCGGAGAGGTGGGCCCCGGCTCCGGTCCCGGCACCATCCCAGGTGATATCCGTATTCCTATTAGAGTGGAAACCCAGTATAGCTTTACCTTCTATCGGCTTTCTCCGGGGTTTTACTTCTACGCCAAGGCCCTTTTCCAGAGCAATTTTGACTTCCTGGCAAACATGGGTCTTATCCCCGCAAACTTCACCTGGAGCAACGTCCACGGCGGTTTGGGTTTTGTAGGTGCGGTAACCAGCACCACCTTGGGACCGTACCAGTTTGAAAATTAAAATAAATTTTGCTATTTCCGGAAAAGGTGCTACCTTTGCATTCCCCAACAGGGGCGTAGCTCAGCTGGTTTAGAGCGCTTCAGTCACATTGAAGAGGTCATCGGTTCGAATCCGATCGTCCCTACTCCAAGACCCGGATAAGTTCCGGGCCTTTTGCGTTTTTATGAATCCAAAGTTCCTTCTTCTTTCAGAGCCCCAGACGCCGCTCATCGGCACCTTTGTCTATGGCATGGTGTACCAGCACAAGGAACTTATACGCAGCTATCAGAAAACCCACGGCGGCGGATGGTACCACAAAGACGATAATCGCAAAATCATGACCCTCTATGGCCGATCAGGGGACTACGGAGAGCCCGACTTCCGCTTTCTGGACCGCATCCCCTCAGAACTCAAAGGCTACACCTTCCTCTATTCCCCGGACTGGGGCGACGAAGAAAGGGAGTTGGACCTGTCAGAGGTGGAGTGGATTTAGCGTGGAGCAGTTCCTCCTGCCCATCGTACCCCTTGCACTCTCGTGCCTAAAGCACACTTTCGGCCATACACACCCAGTCACAGTGCTTTAGCGCCACATTGCCATGGCGCCAGAACCTCCCATCCCTCAAAATCGGCCCAAAATGCGGGATGCGACGTTGCGACGACGTGCGAAACCACAAAAACGGGCAAAAATGCGGGATGAGACGTCGGCTTGACGCGCCATCCCTCAAAATCGGCCGATAATGCCGGATGCGACGTTATAAAGAAAGGGGCAGAGGGCAGCCACTACTCCTTCACCGCCCTCACTATCTTCCACCCAATAAGCCCTACTACAAAGGACATCAACGGCGAGATTATGTTGAAGAAGCAGAAGGGGGCGTAGGCAAGGGTGGGAACGGACAGGATGGTGGCCTGGGTCATGCCACAGCTGGACCAGGGGAAGAGCGGAGAGGTTACGGTGGCGGAATCCTCTACGCTGCGGCTTAAGAGCCGGCCTTCATAACCCTGTTCACTGTAAGTGTCACGGTAAATATTTGAGGTAAGGATAATGGCCAGATACTGATCCGACACTATGCCGTTCAGCGCAGTACCTGTAAGGACAGTGGAGCCTACCAAGCCGCCGCGGGTTCGGGCAAGGGGTTGCAGAATGCGGGAAATATCGGCAATCATACCGCTTCCCTGCATGGCGGCGCCAAAGCACATGGCGCAAATAATAAGGTAAACCGTATTGAGCATTCCAAGCATGCCGCGGGTGGAAACCAACTGGTTAACCTCCGGCACTCCTGTATCAAGCGAAAGAGTATTGTATATCATCTCCACCGTCCCGGCAAAGAAAACCCGCGCCGAGGAGCCGATGGTAACACCTTCTCCAATAGTTCGCACAACCTCAGGCTGAAAAACGATAGCCGCCACAACCGCCGCCAGCACCGAAATTGCCAGAACCACCAGGGCTGGCAGCCTCTTCCAGATTAAAAAGAAGGTAAGCGCCGGAACCAGCATGAGCCATGGCGTAATATTGAACCTGGCCGCCAGCGTTGCAGTATAAATCTCCATCTGCCCCTCCGGACTTGCCCCATGCGTAAGTCCAAGCACAAAGAACACCACAAGGGCTATCAGGATTGAAGGAACGGTAGTGAACATCATATAGCGAATGTGCACAAAAAGGTCCACCTTGTTAAGCGAAGAAGCCAGAACAGTTGTATCCGACAAAGGTGAGATCTTATCGCCGAAATACGCTCCGGAAATAACCGCACCGGCAGTCATGGCGTCAGAAAACCCTTCGGCCCGGCCTATCCCCAGCAGAGCCACGCCAAC
>JAGCWB010000068.1 GCA_017962065.1 Bacteroidales bacterium | reverse complement strand
GGATCTTTCCAAGCTCCGTTATCACAAGGTAATCATCATGACGGATGCCGATGTTGACGGTTCCCACATCGCCTGTCTTATCCTTACCTTCTTCTTCCTCTACATGTTCGACCTTATCAAGAACGGCTATGTATATCTGGCAACTCCGCCGCTGTATCTGGTAAAGAAGGGCAAGGAAGAGCGCTACTGCTGGACCGATGCCCAGCGTGAGGCCGCAACTGCAGAACTGGGCAGGGGAAGCGACAAAGGCGTAACCGTCCAGCGATACAAAGGTCTTGGTGAAATGAGCGATGAGCAGCTGTGGGAAACCACCATGGATCCTTCCCGCCGCGTACTGCGCCAGATTACAATTGAAAACGCAGCCGAGGCAGAGCGTACCTTCTCCATGCTGATGGGCGATGATGTCCCGCCGCGCCGCGCTTTCATTGAAGAAAATGCACACTATGCCAACATCGACGCCTAAAATTCCGCGCAAGCTCATACCCCTTGCAATTGTTTTCGCAGTTCTGGTGCTAATTATGCCCAGGACCGCGAAATTCAATTATGACTACAAGAAAGGCACCCCCTGGCCCTACGAAACTCTAATCTCGCAGTTCGATTTTCCCATCCTCAAGACAGATGAACAAATTCAGGCGGAGAGAGACCAGGCCGGCACCATTGTAATCCCGTATTACCGTTATTCGGAAGAGGTTAGCTCTACGGTGGTGAAAAACGCCCAGAGCCTGGACCTTGGCAGTCACAACGTGATTCGCCCTACCATTGTTACGCATCTTGGGGAGATTTATTCTAAAGGCGTAATATCGGACGGAAAGGTTAAGCTGGATCAGGGATCGGCCCATGTGTCGGAGAATCTTATCTATATCCAGCGCAACAAAAGGGCGTTGCAGTATCCCAGGACAGAGGTTTACAAGGTCTCAGAAGCAAGGGACCAGCTGGTGGCCCTGCTTGCAAAAACATACCCTTCGGTAAACATGGATTCCCTGTTCCGCCGCAGTGGCGTCTATGAGATAATAGTTCCCAACCTGCTGTACGACAGGGCAATGACGGAACTGACGCACGCCGAATCCGACGACTATGTGTCGCCAACCCTCGGCTACGTAAAGGCCGATGAAAAGATAGTCTCGAAAGGGGAGATAGTGACGGCCGAAATTGCCCAGATCCTGGACAGTTACAAGGCCGAATACAACAAGGTTTTCGGCTATGCAGGCCCCCGTATCTTCCTGTATATCGGCAATATACTGCTTGCTCTTGCTCTGGTTGTCATCCTTTATCTTGTAATATGTTTTACATATAGCGATGTCTTCAGCCGGCCCAACCGGTATTACTATATCCTTACGGTATTCCTCCTTGTCGCTGTAATTACTTTTATTATCGAGCGTACAGTGCCTTCGCTGATGTACATGATGCCATATCCGGTATTTGCACTGTATCTGCTGGCATTTTTCCGCAAGAAACAGGTACAGCCACTGTACGTGGTGATGTTGCTGCCGCTTCTCATTTTCTGCGGCAACGGCATGGAACTGTTTGTAATGTATCTTACGGCAGGCGTGGTTGCCATAGAAACCTTCGGCTATTTCAGCAGGGGATGGCGCCAGTTCATCAATGCCGCCATCATCTTTGCCGTCGAGCTTGGCGTATATGTGGGCTTCCGATTCATTGACGTCGGTAGTAACGCCACCTGGTGGGTAGATGTGGCCCTGATCTTTGTGGGCTCAATGGCCACCGTGGCCCTTTATCCGCTCATCTATTTGTTCGAGCGCATATTCAATTTGGTATCTGTTACAAGGCTCATAGAAATGGCCGATGTCAGTAATCCGCTTTTGCAGGAACTTGCCAATAAGGCTCCCGGAACCTTCCAGCACAGCTTGCAGGTAATGAATATTGTAGATGCAGTTGGCCGCGCAACGGATGCCGATGTACACCTCCTCAGGGCCGCCGCCCTTTACCACGATATCGGCAAAATGCAGAATCCCATGTGCTTCGTAGAGAATCAAAGCTCCAATCCGGATGCTGCAAAGTATCACGACGGCAAATCGCCCCAGGAGAGCGCTGCGGACATCATCCGTCACGTAGACGACGGCTTTGCAATAGCCGAGGAGCACCGCCTTCCGGACGAAATAAAGAACTTCATCTTAAGCCATCACGGAACATCGGCCACAGCCTATTTCCTTAACAAATACCTGAACGACGGCGGAGATCCTTCGGACGTATCGGCCTTCTATTATCATGGTCAAAAGCCAACTACCAAGGAGCAGGTTATCCTTATGGTTTGCGACTCTATAGAGGCGGCTTCACGTACCCTCAAAGAGTTCACTCCGGAAGCCATAGACCGCTTTGTAGAGGGGATTGTGGCAGGCAAGGAAAAGGCCGGCCAGCTTGAAGATGCCGATATTACAATTCGCGACATGAACCTTATGAAACGCATGCTCAAGACCTATCTTCAGCAGATTCATCACAGCCGCGTGGCCTATCCCAAGCGCAAAAGTTGACATTTAGGCATATTTTTACTAACTTTGCGCCCCCTTTAACGGAAATAATAAAGAACACTATAATTTATGAACGTAACTAAAACTCAGCCCGATGAGCTGAACTTCCAGGTAAGCATCGAGATTGCCGCCGCCGACTACGCGGAACCCCTTAAGAAACGCCTTAACGAATACAGGCACAAAGCCGATATCAAAGGCTTCCGCCGCGGAAATGCTCCTATGGGACTTATCCAGCGCATGTATGGAGACCAGGCCCTTTACGAGAGCGTGAATGGCCTTGTAGGCGAATCCCTGGACAACTTTATCAAAGAAAACAAGATTCGCATTGTTGGAGAGCCCCTTCCTTCAGAGGACCAGCCTCAGCTGTCATGGAAAGCAGGGGAGGACTTCACCTTCAAGTTTGACATCGCCCAAACCCCGGAAATCAACTTCGAGGTTGGCAAGGAAGACAAGATTCCTTACTATGAGATTAACGTAACTGCGGCGGAAAAGAAAGCCCAGAAAGAGCAGCTCCTCCAGCAGTACGGTTCCCTCCAGGAAGGCAAGAAAGCCGGTGAGAGTGACTACCTCGTATGCGACATCGCCAACGAAGGTCACAAGGCCGAGGGCGTCTATGTAAGTATCTCCAACGTGGCAGAAGAAGCCCGCGGCGCCTTTATCGGCAAAAAAGCCGGGGACAAATTCGACATTGACGTTAACGCCGCTTTTACCAATGAGACGGACCGCGCCGCTATGCTAAAGGTGGACAAAGCCCAGCTCGCAAACCTGAATCCCATATTCACCTTCACCGTGGTGAATGTCAAGACCTTTGTTCCCGCAGAGGAAAATCAGGAGACCTACGACAAGATCTTTGGCGAAGGTGTCGTTACCACTTCGGAGCAGTTCGAGGAAAAGGTAGAGGAGCGCATCAAGGCTTCCCATGAGCAGGAATCCAACTTCCGCTTTGGCGCCGATGTACGCAAGTACTTCGTGGAAAAAGCTAAGATCCAGCTTCCGGAAGACTTCCTCAAGCGCTGGCTGGTATATGCCAACGAGGGCAAGTTCACCGCCGAGCAGGTAGAAAAAGAGTTCCCTGCCTTCATCGAGGACTTCAAGTGGCAGCTTGTACGCGGCTACATCATGCAAAAGTTCAACCTGAAGGTGTCCCAGGCCGATATACAGGCCGCCGCAGAGAGCTTCGTAGCTTATCAGTACGCAATGTACGGCATGGCCGGCGTTCCGGAGAACATCATCAAGTCATCGGCCCAGAACGTGCTCCAGGACCAGAACCAGTACCGCCGTCTGGAAGAGCAGTGCGAGGATAACATCACCATTGCCAAGGTCCGTGAGGAAGTCACTCCCCAGACCAAGAAGATATCCAGGGAAAAGTTCATGGAATTAAAGTAATATGACCGATTTTGATAAGTTTGCAGTGAAGGGCCGTGGTATTAGTTCCATGACCCTTTCGCGTTATTCGTCTGTTTATGACGGATACATCAATCCCACCATCACAGAGGAGCGTCAGCTGAATGTTGCCCAGATGGACGTTTTCAGCCGTCTTATGATGGACCGCATCGTCTTTTTGGGCGTTCCCATCGGCGACGATGTTGCCAACATCATCCAGGCCCAGCTGCTGTTCCTTGCCTCCAAAGATCCTAATGCCGATATCACCCTGTACCTGAACACCCCCGGCGGTCAGGTACATTCCGGCCTTGCAATCTACGACACCATGCAGCTTGTCCAGCCGGACGTTGCCACCGTGTGCACCGGCATGGCCGCTTCCATGGGCGCCGTGCTGCTTTGTGCAGGACAGAAAGGCAAGCGCAGCGCTTTGCCGCACTCCCGCGTGCTCATTCACCAGCCTCTTGGCGGTGCGCAGGGCCAGGCTACGGAGATTCTCATCGCCGCCAAGGAGATTGAGAAAACCCGTACGGAACTGTTCAAGATTATCTCCGAGCACAGCGGCCAGAGCCTCAAGAAGGTTGCAGCCGACGGAGAGCGTGACTATTGGATGACCGCCGAGGAAGCCAAAGCCTACGGCATGGTGGATGAAATCCTCCGTAAAAGAGCCCGCTAATGGCTAAGAAGACTCTTCACGGCCGCGGTAATCGTTGCCTGTTCTGCGGCCGCTCAGATGCCGAAGTTCCATTCCTTCTTCAGGGGATGGACGGCTTCATATGCTCAGACTGCGCAAAGCTTGCGGCGCAGTATGTAGAGGAGCTGGAGGGAGGTTATTCCGGCCATAACAGGAAAGCCGGCCGTGACAATGGCGTCATGCCCGGCTCCGACCGGGCATCTGTCAAGCCGGCCGAAATCAAGGCATACCTGGATCAGTATGTTATCGGCCAGGACCGCGCCAAAAAGGTGCTTGCCGTAGCGGTTTATAATCACTACAAGCGATTGCAGCACAATCTGGTGGAGCGCCCGGACGACGGTGTAGAACTTGAAAAGAGCAACATCCTGCTGGTGGGCCCCACCGGTACCGGTAAAACTTTGCTGGCACGTACCATAGCCAAGATGCTGGACGTGCCGTTCACCATTGTTGACGCTACGGTTCTCACTGAGGCCGGTTATGTGGGCGAAGATGTGGAGAGCATCCTTACCAGGCTGCTCCAGGAGGCCGATTTCGACCTTGCCAAAGCGGAGCGCGGTATAGTCTTTATCGACGAGATAGACAAGATTGCCCGCAAGAGCGACAATCCTTCAATTACGCGCGATGTTTCAGGCGAAGGCGTACAGCAGGCGCTTTTGAAGTTGCTGGAAGGTTCCATCGTGAACGTTCCGCCCAAAGGCGGCCGCAAGAATCCGGAGCAGGAGTTCATCCACGTGAATACGCAGAACATCCTGTTCATCTGTGGCGGT
>JAGCWB010000067.1 GCA_017962065.1 Bacteroidales bacterium | reverse complement strand
CTGCGGAAGTAGCTCCTTAGGTTACGAAGATTTTTGTGGGAGGTGGTGGACTCGAACCACCGAACCCTGAGGGAGCGGATTTACAGTCCGCCGCAATTGCCACTATGCGAACCTCCCAATCAAGCTTTACAATATGTCAAAGCCCCTATTTGAGCCGATAGAGGGATTCGAACCCACGACCCCGAGATTACAAATCACGTGCTCTGGCCAACTGAGCTATATCGGCGCTCACGAATCCTTCATCGCTGAAAGGACTGCAAAGGTAGCAACTTTTTTTGACTCCGCAAAACTTTTTTTAAAGATTTTTCATCATCGTTACCAAAAGTTCGTAGATGGACTCTTCGTCCAGGCCGCAATCGGCAAGCTGCGCCTTTTGGGTATCCTGATGGATGTAGCGGTCCGGAATTCCTATACCTTTAATAATAGGGGCGTCCTGGCGGCCGGCGAAAAATTCCGACACAGCCCCGAAGAGACCGCCCTTCATGGTGCCGTCCTCAACGGTTATGATGGCCCTGAACCTGCCGGCATCTTCCAGTATGGCGGAGTCGATGGGTTTGAGGAAGCGCATGTCGTAAACGGCGGGGGCTTCCCAGAAATCGGCCTTATGGCGCTTGGCGGCGGCAAGGGCCCTGTTCACAACCGGGCCGATACCAAGTATTACCACGCGCTTGCCGTCCATAAGCTTCTCTCCCCTGCCCATTGGCATGGCTTTGTACATGGCCTTGCGCCATTCCACGCCTTCTCCGTAACCGCGGGGATAACGGATGATGAACGGGCCGCCCTTAATATTCAAGCCGGTGAACATGAGGTTTTTAAGCTCCAGCTCGTTGCGGGGAGCCGCTATGGTTACGCCCGGAACGCTGCGGTATGCGGCCATATCCAGGCAGCCGTGATGCGTGGCGCCGTCCTCCCCTACCAGGCCCGCACGGTCGAAGCACAGTACAACCGGAAGGTTCTGGAGGGCAATGTCATGTATAATATTATCGTACGCGCGCTGGGAGAAGGCCGAATAAATATTGCAGTAAGGTTTCATGCCCGCTGCTGCAAGACCGGCCGAGAAAGTGACGGCATGGCCTTCCTCTATGCCAACGTCGAAGAAACGTTCCGGGAAAGCTTTTTCCAGTTTTATCATTCCGCAGCCTGAGGCCATGGCAGGGGTAACACCCACCACCTTGGGATCCCTGGCGGCAAGGTCCGTGATAACTTCGCCGAAGACGTCCTGGTAACGGTCGGCCACGCTTACGGTCTTTATGCGCTCGCCTGTGGCGGGGTCGAACTTGCCGGGGGCGTGCCAGGTTGTAGGATCGGCTTCTGCAGGGGCATAGCCGCAGCCTTTGCGGGTATGGATGTGCAGCAGACGCGGTCCGTGAAGGTCTTTGAGGCGCTCCAGTGTGGTTGTGAGCTGGCCAAGGTCGTTGCCGTCAATGGGGCCGAAATAGCGGAAGCCGAAGCTCTCGAACAGAGCGCCGCCGCTGCCTCGCACAAGGCTTGACTTTGTGTCAATTACCTTCTTTTGCAGCCATTCCCTGGCTTTGCCCTCGCCCATGGTAGTCCACACCTTGTTCTTGATTTTGTTGTAAACAGGGTTGGTGGTGAACTGCAGCAGATAATTGTGAAGGCCGCCGATGTTATCGTCTATGGAGATGTTGTTGTCGTTCAGTATCACCAAAATATCGGCCTTGGACGAGCCTGCGTTGTTAAGGCCTTCCAGGGCAAGGCCGCCGGTGAGGGCGCCATCGCCGATAACTGCCACAGCCTTGTCCTTGCTGCCGGTGAGGCGTGCAGCCTCGGCAAATCCTAATGCGGCCGATATGGAAGTTGACGAATGCCCGGCGCCAAAAGCGTCATAAGGACTCTCTTCCCGCCTGGGGAAGCCGCTCAGGCCCTCTCTGGTGCGGTTCTTCTTGAAAGCCTCCCGCCTGCCGGTGATGATCTTATGGGCATAGGCCTGGTGGCCCACGTCAAAGACGATTTTGTCCTTGGGAGTGTCGAATACAGTGTGAAGGGCAACGATGAGCTCCACAGCGCCAAGGCTGGAGCCAAGGTGCCCTGGGTTCACCGCGCAGCATTCAACCATATACCGGCGAATCTCTGCGCACAGCTGCACCCTTTCTTCCGGCGACATCTTTCGAACGTCGTCCGGCGAATTCACTTTATTCAACAACTCGTACATAAGTGCAAAGTTACTGTTTTTTCCGGAGAAGCACAAAAAAGTGTTCCGCCGACGGCAATCGTGTCACCGCCGATGCTGATGGAGCCCCCTGCCGACGCCGCATCCCGCATTTTGGGCCTTTTTTGCGGGTTCGTACGTCGCGGCGACGTGGCATCCCGCATTTTGGGCTGTTTTTGAGGGATGGCGCGTCGCGGGGTGGGGCGGCTAGCGGCTGTTGGGCTGGTCAAGGGCTAGTTCGGGATGGCGGGCCGAGGTGCGGCGGAAGATGAGAGCCACTACAAGGGCGGCTACGCAAAGGCCGACGAACATAAGTTCCACCGAAACGGGACCGTTATTGCCCTTGCCGATAATGACGCCGGCAATCCACTTGAAACTCATGAGGCCAAGGTTCTGCACCCAGTAGATGAGGGCTAAAGTGGTTCCCAGCACCTTGTCCGGCACAATCTTGGGCACCGAAGGCCAAAGGGCGGCCGGTACCAGGGAGTAACCGAAGCCAAGGAAAACCATGGCCAGGTAGCCCCAGAAGGGCACTCCGGCAGGAGCAAATGCCAACAGCAGATGGGCCACCAGCGCAAGAACGGCGCCAATCACCATCCATCTGGTTCCCTTGCCGGCCTTATCGACCAATATACCGAATAGCGGTGCAAATACCACCGTTGAGAACGGCAGCATGGACACCATCCAGCCTGCCGTTCCAGGCATTATGTCAAATCTGGGCACCAGTATGGCACCAGCAAACTTCTTGAAAGCGATGATACTGCTGTAAAACAGCACGCACAGCAACCCCAACAACCAGAAATTCCGGTTTCCCAAAACGCCTAGCACATCCTTGAATCGGAACGCTTCGTCGTCGCCTACCCCGTCATGGCCGACCTGATCGGCCATCTCTTGAGATTCCCGGTCAAGCCGGGAATGAGGATTGGGCCGGGAATGACGAACAGCCATCTCCTTACTATCGGCCTTAGCATCCAGCGCTACGAAAAACGCCCAGAGAATAAGGCCCAGGGCCATCAGGCCCATGCCTACGATGGCGGGGCGGGCGGTTTCGGCAAGGGTATAGACGTGGTCGTAATCGACATTCATTACCAGGAGCGGCGACAGGACAAGGGCGAAGGCGGTGCCAAGACGGGCTATTGCCAGTTGGAGGCCCATTGCGAGCGCCATCGGCCCGCCTTTGAACCATTTTGCTATGCTACGGGTGACTGCGGTGCCGGCAATTTCGGAGCCCAGGCCGAAGAACATTACACCTACATAGGCTATGCTAAGCGATGACTGGCCGCCCCTGAGCAGGGCCCAGGTGACAAGGCCGGCGCCGGCCACCATCATTCCCACGAAGACGGAGCCGCTTATCCTTACGCCCCATTTGTCCAGAAGGATGCCGCCAAGTATGAGGCCGCCAAAGACGCACAGCACACTGTAGCCGCTGGCATACAGGCCGTACCCTGCCGAATCCCATCCAAGCTGCGTGAACGACGGAGCCTCGAACAGGTACGATATGCTGGAGAACATGTCGTCGAAGTAGTACGATGCGAACATCGGCACTACTAAACAGGCCAGCGCTATCCAAGCCGCTGACCTGTAAAATTTATGCGTTGCCGGGGCCGCCATTTACTTCTTCACGTTGGGAAGCTCCAGGCCATAGCCTTTCTTCTTATCCTCAATCTTGAGGAGGAAGGTAAGTATGAACGCCATTACGCCGAAGGACGAGAAGATGAGCATAGGGGCAAGGTATCCGCCGGTTGACTCAAGCACAAGGCCGATAAGTAGCGGCACCAGGCACAGGCCCACGTTCTGAACCCAGAAAATGAG
Source organism: Bacteroidales bacterium (assembly GCA_017962065.1). Classification (GTDB taxonomy): domain Bacteria; phylum Bacteroidota; class Bacteroidia; order Bacteroidales; family UBA932; genus Cryptobacteroides. Next base: position 23,625 of record JAGCWB010000067.1, on the reverse strand, counting down.
GCAGTATGCGCTGCCAAGCACTTTTTCGTCGATGATCTTTGGCACCGAAGGCCAAAGAGCCGCCGGAACCAGCGAGAAGCTTACGCCAAGTGTGACGATGAGCACCAGGGCAAGCCACTCATAAGGGAAGGCAGGCAGCAGGAAGGCAAAACTCAAGTGGCATATAATCATGATGATGGAGCCAATCATAAGCATGGTGGCGCCTTTGCCCTTGAAGTCCAGGAATGCACCCAGGAACGGGGTGAGCACCATTGCAAGGATGGGGAAGCAGCTGAACAGGCGGGCTGCGATGGCCGCTTCTATGTGAAGGGTAACCTCCAGATAGTTGGTTGCATAGCGCTGGAACGGGAAAATGGCGCTGTAATAAAGGACGCACATGAGGGCCACAATCCAGAACATCTTGCTGGAGAAGATGGTGCCAAGGTCGCCCACTTTGAATTCTTCTTCCGGGTCAAGTTCCACTTTATCGCCGGCTGCAATATGCTGATTGTCAAGGGTCTTATCCATTACGCAGAATACGCAGTAGAAGATTAAGCCAACCAGCATGAGAGCTGCGCAGAAAGCCACGGGAGCCACTACGGAGTTGTCGAACTTTTCCGAAATGAGGGGAGATATCCACATAACGGCAAAAACTCCCAGACGGGCGATTGCCATTTCCAGACCCATGGCCAGGGCCATTTCCTTACCCTTGAACCACTTGGCAATGGCCTTGGAAACTGTTGTACCGGCCATTTCGCAGCCGCAGCCGAAGATCATGAAGCCAAGGGATGCCATTTTGGCGCTGCCGGGCATTACCACCCACCAGCTGTTGAGCCAGTCGCAGAACGCAGTGGCCTGGAACCATTCCGAAATGCCCACGAACTTGATGCCGGCGCCAATTGCCATAAGGGAGGCCGACAGGATACCGGTGAAGCGGATGCCCATCTTGTCCAGGATGATACCTGCAAGGATGAGGAAGCCGCACACGTTAAGGATATATTCCGATGCGGCGTAGGTTCCGAACACACCGCTGTCCCAGCCTCTGGTGCTTTCTATTAGGGATTTCAGGGGGGACATCACATCCACGAACATGTACGCGAAGAACATCATGGATGCAACCAGGATAAGCGCAGCCCAGCGGGCGGCCGGGATGTCGTTCAAAAATTTTTGCACTTTTTCTGACATATTCTCAATTTTTAGCTTTCAAATATAGTGAAAAATTTGGTTTTAGCCTTAGCCGCCAATGCGAACTTTCAGGCCGGACGATGTAAGGATTTGCTCACAGCGTGCAAGCTGACGGGGGTCCGGAGCCGTGAGACTAAGGCCTTCCGGATTATATTTTGTGCCCATGCGCTCGTGCTTGCCTTTGCCGATATCGTGGTACGGAAGCAGATCAACAACTTCCGGTTTGGTAGGCAGGGAGGTAAGGAAATCGGCCGTGGCCTGTATATTATCTTCCGTGGCGTTTACTTCCGTAATTAGCGGAATGCGTACCCAATAGGGCTTCCCCATCTTGGATATTATGCGTAAATTACTGTGGATTAGTTCGTTGGGCACTCCGGTGTACAGCTTATGCGTGGCGCTGTCCATGCATTTGATGTCCAGCAGGAACAGTTCGCATTCCTTGGCGATGGCCTCAACTATCTTTGGATCGGCATAGAAAGTTGTGTCCACTGCACGGTGGAAGCCTCTCTGGCCCAGTTCTTTTAGCAGCTTCAGCGTGAAGTCCGGATGCATCATGGGCTCTCCGCCTGATAGTGTGACTCCGCCACCGCTGTCGGTCATCACTCCCCTCTCCTTTTCAATTTCGGCCATTAATTCTTCCATCGGCCATTCCCTGCCGCAGATTTCCATGGCAAGGGTGGGACAGACGCTGGCGCAGGTACCACACAGGATGCATTGATTTTCAGTTGGCCTAATGCCGCCGGGTGTAAGCTTCAGAGCACCTTGAGGGCAGGAATCTATGCAACAGCAGCAGCCTATGCACTTGCCCTGCTTATACAGCCTCTGCGGCTTGGGCGACCAGCTTTCCGGATTGTGGCACCATACGCAACGGAGCGGACAGCCTTTTACAAAGATGGTTGTCCTTATGCCGGGGCCGTCGTGGATGGCGTAGCGCTTAATATCGAATATCAGGGCCATAACTTACAGATCCAGAGGCGGATACATTGCATCCCACAGGGTGGAATCGTCTTTCAGGTACTTGGCGAACCAGGCGAAGATGGTGTCCTGCCACTTTACGCGTTTGGAGTACTCCAGTATGTGGTGGTCCTGATCTTTTACTGCCACAAAGGCTGTGTCTTTACCTAATAGCTTGAGGGCTGTGAACATCTGTATGCTCTCCCCTACCGGCACGTTATGATCGGCCATTCCGTGAAGGAAAAGTATGGGGGTGTTAACGTCCGGGGCGTGAAACAGCGGGCTTTGATCAAAGATCATTTTCTGTGCGTTCCAGGGGTAGTTGTTGGCTGTGGAGACCTCGCAGTAGGAGTAGCCCCAGTAGCCTTCACCCCAGTAGCTTGTGATGTCAGATATGCCTGCGTGGCTTATTGCAGCGGCGAAAATGTCCGTTTTTGTAACCAGGTACATTGACATGAATCCGCCGAACGAAGCGCCTATGCAGCCAACTTTGGAGGCATCCACGAAGGGATGTGCTTCGCAGAATTTCTGCACGCCTTCAATTATGTCTTCGGCGCCACCTTCGCCCCAGGTGTTAACGTGTCTGGCGGCGAATTCCTGTCCGAAGCCGGTGGCGCCGGAGGGCTGGACAATATACACCACATAGCCCTGGGCGGCATAAAGCTGATGAGGGTATCGGCTTTCGAAGGTACGGCCGGTGGGAGAGCATCCGCCGTAGTAGTTCACTATCATGGGATACTTCTTGGCGGGGTCAAAGTGAGGAGGCAGATAATATCGGCCATAAATGGTTTCCCCGCGGCTGTGGGTGTAGTTCCAGTCGTGGACTTCTCCAAGCTCTATGCCTTCCAGCAGTTTGGCCGATGTGTCTTCCAGAAGCTCCGTGTTGCCTTTTTTCAGGTCAAGCAGCCATGCCCGGAAGGAGTTGGTGACGCCTTCGCCAACGTAGGCCAGTTTATCGGCTTCCTGGCTGAAGCCTGTTACCAGCTCTTCTTTTACGGGCAGCTTTTCTATCTTGCCGTTCTTGGGATTAAGCTTGAAAAGTGCCTGATAGTCACGGTCTTCGGCCTGGAAGTAGATTTGATTATCGGCCTTTGACCAGGTGAAGCCCATTACGCTTTGGGTGATCTTGTCCGTGAGGGGCGTGACTTTGCCGGTGGCTATGTCGCACATGTACAGCACCTGGAAAATCATGCTGGAGGTTTGGCCGGGTTTTATGTGCTCCCCTATTTTGTTGAACCCTTCCGGTGACGAGCGCACAAGCAAATGCTTGCCGTCCGGGGAGAAGCACATGGATTCCAGGAAGGGTTCGTCTTTTAAAAGGGTATCAGCTTTTAGGGTTTTGGCGTCAATTATTATTGTGCTGCTAACCGTGGTGGGGCGTTTTTCCAAGCGTGTTCTTGGGCTGGAGACTAAGATTTTGGTACCGTCGGCCGATATGTCTTCCAGATAGGAGTTGTACTTGCTCTGGGCTATGGTAAGGGTGTCGCCGGTTTTGAGGTCCCACTTCTGGAGCCAGGTGCGGTCCCTCCATCCGGGCTGCCTGTCGTCCGGCTCCCAGATGCGGAATACGTCCTGGTCCTCCTTAGGGCCTTCCTTGATGCGGGAGATAACTATGTAATCCTCTGTGGGCGACATGGTTATGCGGCCCTTGGGGAGTTTTCTGGCAATTACTTCTTTAGTGCCGGCAATTGGTTGTAATGTCTGCAGGGAGTCGCCCTGGTGCAGCAGCAGGGCCTCCGTTACGGGCATCCACTCTAAACGCAGTGAGTCATAGCGCGCCTGCTCCCCTGTCTTAAGGTCCTTCACCAGCGCCCAGTGAGTAGTTTTGGGCCCGTCCGTAACGGTGTAATTTTGAAGTACATACCGTCCGCAATGCGACAATGCCACCGAGCTTATGCGCTCTCCGTTAAGTATATCGTCCAGGGTAATGACCCGCTTCGTTTCCTGCTGCCCCGCAGCGCTGATTCCGACTGTTAGCGCTATAAGCGCCAGGCAAAATTTAATACACATTCTCATAACCACCAAAGTTACACAAAATCTTTTGATTGAGCAATTCCCTATCCCCCTCACACTTCCGTACACTTCCCCACGCCTAAAGCACACTTTCGGCCACCGGACACCGGTCACCGTGCTTTAGCGCCTCTCCGTGACCCTGCCTAAAGCACATTTTCGGCCTTCTACCCCCGGTCACTGTGCTTTAGCGGAATTACTACGGGGCAACGACGTGCAAACCCGCAAAAAAGGCCCAAAATGAGGGATGCCACGTCGTCGCGACGCGCGAAACCACAAAAAGGGCCGAAAATGAGGGATGCGGCGTCGAAGAAGGCCGAGTAAAAGGCCGACGGCTATCCGCATGACTATTGCCGCAGGAGCGGGTCGGCGGCTTGGAGGATTTTGTTAAGGAGAAGCGGCGGATAGGAGGGGTTGGCGGCTAGCCAGTCGCGTACAAGGGCGGCGGCTTCGGGGCTGCGATGGCCGCTGAGCAAGGCTACAGCCCAGTTTTTTGGGAAGAAAATGTCGCCGGTACGTTGGATTTCACGGACTTCATCAAGGCCGGGGATAATGTAGCCGATAGCTTCGTCCTGCCTTAGCGGATGATTCAGAAAACGCAGGCTTTCAAGCACCCAGGGCTCTGTGACGCGGTTTTTGGGTTCCAGGAGGGAGGCAAATACCTTGTCGCGAACCTCCTTTGAAGGATGAACGGAAGGGAAAATGAAATCAAAACGGGCGAGACGGTCGGAGTTGGCAATGCGAGCGCGCTGGGTATCCCGCAGGAGTTCATACCGTTCCGGCAGCCGGACCGCCAGCTCAAGCGCCAGTGTGGTGTAATCGTCCTCGGATAGCGTCAGCCATGGAGCACGCTCTAACCATAACGCATATAGTTCCTCGGCCGTTTCCAGGCGGGTAAACACATGCATCAAGCTGCGGAAAGCCTGCAGCCGGATCTGTTCCGGCAGTGCCAAATTATGCGACAGGGCCAGCAGGCGGTCTTCTATCGAAAAAGGCTGTCCGGCCACCGACCAGATATCGGCCAAATAGCTCAAAGCCGATGCCGCCACCAGCGGATTCTTCTCCACTTCAAGCAAGTTGCCAATGCAGTCGGCCAGCCGTAGCGGTTCAACCCGGCCGTGAAGCATATTCTCGTATAAGTTGGCCTGTGTGGATAGCCTGGCGCAAGCTTCCGGAAGCGATACTACACAAGACAGAGCCTTCTCCAACGCAGCGGGCGTCATAGGGTAATATCCGTATCCCAGAGCATCCAGGTTGGGCAGGCCGTCGGTCTCCGGGTATTCCGGCATTCCGCTTTCTTCCACCCAGCGATGGCTCCATCTTTTAAGATCGGCCGATGTGTAATTGTCCAGAATATCAATTAGTTCCGGCCAGGTAGCGTTGCCGCCAAGGTAGGTGCTCAGATATTCCCGCATGCCTTCGCGAAAAGCATCCGTGCCCAGTGTATCGGCCAGCATGCGCATAACTACCGGCGCCTTGTCATAGACGATATTGCCGTAAACCAGGCCGGCATCCTGCAAGTTATCAAGCTGCTGCCTTATGGGATTAGACCCTGCCGTCCGGTCTTCGGCATAGGCTGGCAGGTTGAAGCTTCGGAAATCCCTTAATCGAAAATCCATCTCCGGATATAGCGGACGAGTCATCCAGGCCGAAAAATGGTTGGCAAAGACCTCCTTGGTCCAAACGTCGTCGAACCAGCGCATGGTAACGGCATCTCCAAACCACATATGGGCGGTTTCGTGGGCTATGAGGTCGGTGCGGGAAAGCTGTTCGGCATCGGTAGGATTGGCCGATAAGAACATGCGCCTGTCGTTGTAAAGTATGCATCCGGGGTGCTCCATTCCACCGAACTGGAAGCCTGGCACTATGGCACATTCATACTTCTGGAAAGGCATGGGGATAGACGTAAAATCCTCCATCCAGTCCAGCGCAAAGCGGATTTGCCGATGAATTTCTGGTAACTGCGCCAGTTTGGCTAGATCGCTTTCCCGGTAAAGGATGCGGATGCCGTCGGGGAAAGCGGCTTCTTCCCATCGGCCGGCTACAAAGGCAAAAAGATAGGTGCTGATGAGGTCGCTATCGGCGAAGTGCAGTTCCTTCCTGCCATTTTCTATTTTTTGTGATTCCGCCGTGGCGTTGGACATGGCCGTCCACTGCTCCGGGATGTCCAGAGTGAGCGAAAAGACAGCTTTCAGGTCCGGCTGGTCAAAACAGGGGAAAAGCGTCCGGGCCCGTTCCGGCACCAGTAGGGTGTAAAGGTAGTCTTTATGCCGATTTAGCGGTGCGTCCTCCGGCGTAAAGTCGATGGTAACAGTGTTTCGGCCTTTTGGAAGTCCCTTTAGGACAATATGTTCGTCCCTTATTTCCGGAGTTTTGGACGGGCAATTTATATTTTGCACCATCCCGCTGCGGAAATCCAGTTGCACAGGTCCACTCCCTTTCAGTTCAAAGGCTACCGTTACCGTTCCGGTGCAAGCCGCATCTGGTGCCTCCGGGATTGAAAAATACAGTTCGTATCTAACATTGCTTATACGCTCGCTGCGCTCTTGTGCCAACTGCCGGCTAACGCCCGGTTCCACCTTCACTGAGCAGGCTGCGGCCAGGACTAATGCCGATAATACTATTCCTATCCTTGTCATGATACAAAGATAACTTTTTTTGTTGACAGATATGTAGCCGGCTAAAGCACAGTGACCGGGGTCAGGAGGCTGAAAGCGTGCTTTAGGCGAAAAGGAGTGGGAAGAATCAGAACCGGACTTCCAGCAGCTGGGGGCCTTGTGCTTGCGGGAGGAGGTAGCAGTAGCGGCCGTAGCGGTCGCGGGTGGGTTTCAGTGTGCGGCCGGCGCAGCGGACGCGTGGGGTCAGGCGGCCTTTCAGGGCCTCCAGCGTAAGTGTAACTGGCTGACCGTCGGACACTACCGGCAGACGGCAAGTAGAGAAATCGGCCTTAACCGTGACCGGATCGGTGGAAGACCAGTGGCCTTTATCCAGGGTAATACCTATGCGGCGGGCGTCCGATACCAGGTAAATACGCTGGCTCACGCCGTCTTCCGGCACAAAGCGGAAGACCCCGTCCAAAACCGACAGTTCTCCGCCATACAGGGTCCAGCCGAACAAAGGGTCATCGGCCAGTATGGTGCAGGCGGTGCGGGTGATGGCGCACATGCCAAGATCGCCTTCGCCGCAGTAGCGCCATGGGCCACGGGGCTCCTGAGTCCCTATCCACGTCCCGCCGAACTTGGTTGGCGAAAATGCCTGCCCCATTGCGCCGTCTTTATCGGCCCCTGGATACCAATAACCGTAGTCGGAATCGGCATCGCCGGCATTTACAAGGCCGAAAGGTCCAAGGTAGCTGGAGTAGCCAAGGCGTATCCAGTCGTAGGGGTCATCGGCATAGCGGAGACCGTAATCCAGCACGCTCCAGCCGCCCATGCGGGCCATGTAGCTCATTGCGCTCCAGTCCGATGAAATGAAAAAGTCGCTGCCTAGAAGGAACCACTGATTCTCCAGCACTCCCCTGCAGGCCAGGTTGGCGTAATGCTGCCTTTCCATAAAATCCCGCATTGCAGCGGGGTCCAGGCCGTTTTGCATGCCGTACTTTGCCAGGGCATAGGACGATTCAAAGGCGGTACGGTCGGCCGCATATTCCGAGCGGAAGGGATAGCGGTCTTCGTAAACGAAGTAATGCACCTTGCGTTCCCACTGGCGGCGGAGGGTATCGGCCTGAGAATGCAGGCCTTTGATATCCAGTTCATCGGCCAGTTCTGGTATAAGCAGTTCGTTGTAGCAGCCCCATTTGAACGGTTCGTAATATTCGCCAAGCAGTTCCTTCGGATAGAGAAAGTACACACGCGCCGTCTGGTATGCACGTTCAAGGAGAGTATCGGCCGATGAATAATGCACCATCTGTGGATAATCGCGGGCAATTTTGTACATCTCACACCATAGCATCATCACGTGCGGATAGTCGTAGGTGCGCCAGGTGTGCATGGTGCCCAGTTTATAGTCGGTCTGCGTTGCGCGCAGCTCGGGATGCCTGTTAATATACCAGTTGGGCGTGCCGTAAACGCCATATTCATAGGGAGTTTCCTTATCTGTCCGCTGCAGTCCGCCCCAGACGAAATGCTCCAGGTGATATTCAAGGCTTTCAATCTCGGCCTGGTCCGGCCAGACTGCGTTCTTGGAGGCCACGAAGGGCGCTTTCCCAAGTATAGGATCGTCGCTGGCAAGGAAGTATGTGAGGCGCTCGTCAAAATAGTCCGGATTGTCGGGGCCGCGGAGCTCACCACTCGCCATGTCATACACGCCGTACAGGCCGTCGTACCATTTCCCAGTGTCGCGGAACTGTTGATGCTGCGTAAGGAATGCGCTGCGTTTGAGGGTCAACTCCTTAGGACTCAGGCTGCAGAAGAACTCCAAATATGTCTTTCGGCCGCCATCGAACGTAATGGCAAGCTCGTTTTCCCCAAGCCTTTCAAATGTCACTTCATACAGCCATGTATCGCCTTTCCTCTCCTTCAGGTGCAAGTTGGTTGCCGATGGAAATTCGGCCTCCACAGCTTCGACTCCTCCTTTGGTGCGAAGAGCGAAAACGGCTTTCTGCCCGCGCGGGACGGTCATTCCGGGAATTACTTTGGTATCGATCGAGCCGCTTTCATACAGTATCTGGCGCATCTGCTTGTAGCCGTCGGCGGCCATGTAGGTAAAGCCATAGTCGCGGCTCTCTCCGGGCTGCAAAGTCTCACCGGTATGGGCTTGTCGCCACGTACCGCGCGTTTCCCTGCTTCCGCTCTTTGCCGATCTGATATATGCCCTGTATCCCTGCCTGTCGGATGAAAAGTATTCAAGCGGAGTACCTCTGTCCGGGATTAGCATAATGTACGGTGCCTCTCCGTTGTAGCGGGTGAAATACAAAAACGAGGCGTCACCGCTTATGAAAGCATGTTTTATGAAAGATTGCTCGAAGATATCCTGCGGCTCGTCACCGTGAGCTTTCCAAGGGACGGTGATAGCAAGGTCGCCGATAAACACCGGCAGCGGGCATTTGTTTTCAAGGGTGATGTTCCAGTGGAAGCCGCCATCGGCCTGCTCTGTGAAACTCTGGATCATTACCACAGCATCTCCAATGCCGCGGGATATATATTTGCCATCTTGCAGTTTTGCCGGTTTCAGCGTCTGCCACAGTCCGTCCTGCACTTTATAGCTTACAGTCACCTGCCCCAAACGCCCGCCTTCGATAAGGTTGGCGCCGTAAGGGTCCTGTGCACTGATAAGTGTTGTCACCCCCAGGGAATCGCCGGCAGTATGCCAAAACGGCAGTACCTGCAGCAAAATGGCTACAAAGATGGCTTTCATGCGGAAAGTAATTGGTTTCCACAATATTAGCTATTTTTGCCGATATTTCCAAGCCCCGCTGCTTGCCCGTCTGTTCACTCGCTCGCTCATACACCTGTTTGCCCGTTTGCCTAAAGCACACTTTCGGCCTCTGGACCCCGGTTACTGTGCTTTAGCTGAGCGGAGCGACGCGTCAGACCGCAAAAATGGCCAAAAATGAGGGATGCCACGTCGTCGCGACGCGCGAAACCGCAAAAATGGCCAAAAATGAGGGATGCCACGTCGGCGCGACGCGCGAAACCGCAAAAATGGCCAAAAATGCGGGATGCGGCGTCGGCGGGCCGGGGTTGAAGGTTGGAGGCGCACAAAAAGTGGCGTTTTTGTGGCACTACCGGCTAAACAGCCCTAGGCGCATAAAATCGGCCTTTTTTGTGCGGCTAGAAGCCAAACTGCCTATTCGTAGGCCTTCAGGCGGCTTTCATATTGAGGCCAGCGCTCCTTGTAAAGAGACAAAGACGCGGGCGGAACTAAGATGCTGTAAGTGGCCCCGTCAAACGGATGGACAATTTCCGGCGGAGTGGCAGCACGGATAACAATGTATTTCATTGCCGTACAGGATGTAAAAGCATTTTTGCCAATGGCCTTGATTGTGGACGGCAAATCTACCACTTGAAATTTGGTATTTTTCGCAGCATCCTGTTCTATTACCTCAAGCCCTTCAGGCAGGTAAAGCTCGGTGAGATTGGTGTGGAGTAAACCGGAAGACAATATTGTTTTCAATCCGGACGGTTTCTCAAATTCGAGTTTCTCCAGATTAAAGCAGTTACTTAAAAAAAGCGACTGGACGGAGGCTGGAACCGTAAATTCGGTGATACATTGAAGTTGAATCAGTTCCAATACCTCTATGCGGCAGGGACTAGGCAGTGAAAGATTCTGTAAAGAAGAACTTGACAGAATCAATGTCTTCAACTTTTTGTTCGAGGAAAAATCAAGTCTTTTCAGGTAAGTACCCTGATAACGGAATTCCTCCAGATTGGGAAAATACTTCAGGCCTTCAATTTCCCATGGGTCGCAACCGTAGAAACCGGACGGATAATGCTCGCTGTTTGTCAGCCTCAGCACACTTGCGGCGTTAGCTTCGCTGGCCGAAATCACGCCGTCACCGTCCGTATCAAAAGCTTCGTAACAAACCTTGCGGAACTGCATGTCGGTAAGGTGTTCACCGATATCGCCCTTAAAATCTTTATTGCATGCCCACAGAAAGGGCAGAACGGCCAATGTCAGAATAAAGCTGTTTCTCATAACTGGAAGATTTTATCGGCATATTTGGGCCATTTTTCCTTATATAAATCTACAGAGCCGGCAGGAACCAGTATTTTGTCCGTCCATGAAAGGGAGGTTTCCAGCTTTGGCGGCTCCTTAGCAAACACACGAAGGGTACAAGGTCCGTTAATGGCAATAGCGTCCGCCGGTATTTCCTTTATAGTGGATGGAAGCGTGATAGTCTTCAGGCTTGAACAATCAAGGATACATTCATCCAAAATCTCCATCCCTTCCGGGAGTGAAAGTTCTTGAAGATTGTAGCAAAACGATATCTTGCATTTGAAGGCCGATGACACCTTTCCGGGGAACAGAATCGTCCTAAGTTTCTGGCATGAAGCCGTCTGGAACTCGCAAAGCGAATAATTCTCCTGCAGGTCCAACACTTCCATTTCCAAGTTTTGGAAAATCATGAAGCTGACCAAACCGGTCATGTACCGGATGCCTTCCAGACTTGCAATGCGCTGCTCGTGAACGTTCAGCCCCATAATCCTTACGGCCGAGGCTTCATTCATGGATATGCGTCCATCTTTATTGGCGTCGTAATGCTCCTGGCAAAAAGCCCTGAAATAATCATCGGTAATGACGCTGCCAACGTCATCTACATTTTCCAATTTCTGGCAGGAAACTGCAACCAGTAGGGCTGCAGCTAACAAATATACGAAACGGTTTTTCATAATAATCATAGGTAAGATCGTGTAATTGAACCGGGACTCTGCCTCATTCTTTCCGGGGTGCCTGAGTAGATTACGGTGCCGCCTTCTTCGCCGGCGCCGGGGCCTAGTTCCAGAACCCAGTCGGCACTGCGGATTACGTCCATGTTGTGCTCTATGAGGTAAACGGTGTTACCCTGCGCCACCAGTGAGTCAAAGAGTGCCAGGATGTGGCGGACGTCTTTGATGTGGAGGCCGTCGGTGGGTTCGTCAACAATGAACACTTTGCCCTGCACGCCAAGGTAGGAGGCCAGTTTCAGTCGCTGGAGTTCGCCGCCACTTAAAGTGGAAAGTGCCTGATTCAGATGCAGATACTTGAGGCCCACATCTACCAGCGGCTTCAACTTCTGCTCTATTACAGTGCCTTTGAAGAAAGCCGATGCAAGCCGCACGGAAAGGTTCATCACCTGAGCGATGTTAAGGGTTTCGCCGGTGGCAGGACTGGTATAGGTATAAGCCAGGGCTTCCGGAGCATAGCGCATGCCGCCGCATGCTTCGCATACGGTTTCGATGGAGTCCATGAACGCCATCTCGGACACTATCACACCCTTGCCGTCGCAAACTGGGCAGGCACCTTTCCCGTTGAAAGTGAAATAATCTTCTTTAATCTTATGCGCCTTTGCAAAGACCTTCCGAATGTCACCGGCCACATCCATATAGGTAGCCGGAGTGGACCTGAGACTGACGCCGATGTCTTTCTGGCTGATATACACCACTTCTCCCGGAGTGGGCCATGCCTTGCGGAAGCACTCCATCAGTGAACTTTTTCCGGAACCCGCAACGCCGGCAATAACGCCAAAAACTCCCAGCGGAAAGTCCACTGAAACGCCCTTCAGGTTATGCAGGGTGGCGTTTTCCAGACGGAATCGGTCTGTGCCGTTGCGAGGATCGGCCTTGAAAGGGCACTGTTCTTCAATTAGAAGACCGGTGGCGGTGCCACTATGCAGCAGTTGCTGGTAGGATCCTTCAAAAACTATATGTCCGCCGTCTATGCCTGGGCCCGGGCCCATGTCCACTATATGATCGGCAATCCTTATCATTTCCTTGTGGTGCTCTACCAGAAGGACGGTGTTGCCGGCATCCCTCAGACGCTGAACCGATCGTTTCATACGCTCGATGTCGCGGTTGTGAAGGCCCACGGACGGTTCGTCAAGGATGTACAGGACATCGGCCAGTGAGGAATTTATGTACTTTGCAATTTTGCATCGCTGCGCCTCGCCGCCGGAAAGAGTACCAACCGGACGGTCCAGACTAAGGTATCCAAGGCCGATTTCCTCCAGTGCGCTGAGTCTGGCGCCGATGGCCGATTTCATATCCACCGCCAGCGGATCCTGCAGGCCGGCGATCCATTTGTTTAGCCTGGAAATTGGCATTGCGCATACTTCGGCAATATTTTTTCCTTCTATCTTGCAGCTTAATACCTTGGGATTCAGGCGGGTGCCGCCGCAGTCCGGGCAGGTGCCCATGGTTAGCATAGGGTTAAGGACCGCTGCATGGAGAAGGCCTTCTTCAGAGTTGATTATGCTGCGATACATCCTGGGGATAAGTCCCTCATATTTAGCTGTTTTGGGCCAGTTGGACGGAGGATTCTTGAGCTTAATCTGGGGGCTGTTCAGGAACAGGTCCAGTTCTTCCGGGCTGTAGTCTTTGATCTTTTTGTCAAGGTCGAACAGGCCGCTGTGGGCATAGCGAATCCAGCGCCATCCGCCTTTGCCAAAGGCAATGTAGTGGATGGTGTCTTCGTCGTTGAGGCTTTTTTCAAAGTCAACCAGCTTGTGGATGTCCAGCTCTCGGATTTCGCCCAGGCCGCTGCAACGGGGGCAACTGCCCTGCGGATGGTTAAAGCTGAAGCTGTCCGAATATCCCACAAACGGCTTTCCAATGCGGGAGAACAGCAGGCGCATAAGGGCATAAATGTCTGTGTATGTGCCAACTGTGGAGCGGGAATTCTGCGCGGGCTTCTTCTGGTCTATCACTATTGCAATGGGCAGGCCCTCTATGCTGTCAACATGAGGCCGGCCATACTTAGGCAGATACTGCTGCACAAAAGTGGGAAAAGTATCGTTCAGTTCCCGCCGGCTTTTGGCCGCGATTGTGTCCAACACCAGCGAACTCTTTCCCGAACCGGAAACGCCGGTGAAAACAGTAATCTTATATTTAGGTATGTCCAGGGAGACATCCTTAAGGTTGTTCTCCCGCGCCCCCCGTATGCGAATAGTGTCCGTGATCATATTGCAAAGGTAGCCAATTTTTCCTTGAGCCGCACAAATAAGGCCGATTTTGTGCGCCTCCAACCTTCAACCCCGGCCCGCCGACGCCGCATCCCGCATTTTCGGCCATTTTTGCGGTTTCGCGCGTCGCGACGACGTGGCATCCCTCATTTTTGGCCTTTTTTGCGGGTTTGCACGTCGTTGCCTCGTAGTAATTCCGCTAAAGCACAGTGACCGGGGGTAGAAGGCCGAAAGTGTGCTTGAGGCGGGGTCATGTAGTGGCGCTAAAGCACGGTGACTGGGGTCAGGAGACCGAAAGTGTGCTTTAGGCGTGGACTGGGAACACTTTAATAGGATGTGGGACCGCGGAGGGGACGTTTGGGGGCAAAATGTGCCCCTCGCGGGCCAAAAGGTCTTTGAGGGGCACGATTTGGGGTGAAAATGATCCTGTCGCGGGCCCAGGCCGAGCTAGAAGCGAACTAATGGCCGTAGGTAGCGAGCCACAGGGCTGCGGGCCGCCGAAGGGCCTACACTTCCTCGTTCTCGGTGCGGGCTATGATTTCGTTTTGGAGCTGGGCGGTCATGTCGTTGAAGTAGTCGGAGTAGCCTGCTACGCGGACCAGCAGGTCGCGGAAGTTATCCGGATCCTTCTGGGCCTGCAGCAGGGTCTCGGTGTCCACGATGTTGAACTGGATGTGGTGGCCGCCTAGCTTGAAGTACTCACGGATTAGTCCGCCGAACTTCTCCAGGTCCTGCTGACGGCTTAGCAGCGCGGGGATGAAGCGCACGTTAAGCAGGGTGCCGCCGCTCTTGGTCTGGTCCAGCTTACCAAGGGAACGGATAACGCAGGTGGGACCTTTGACGTCGGAGCCGTGGGCCGGGGAGGTACCGTCGGAGATGGCAAAGTGGGCAAAGCGGCCATTAACGGAAGCGCCGCACATCTGGCCGAAGTAGTTGTGGCAGGTAGTTGACAGCATATTAAGCTGGGTAAGGCCGCCACGGGTATTGGGCCGGCCTTCGATTGCAGCCACAAGGTCGTCGTACACACGTACTGCGATGTCATCGGCATAGGCTTCGTCGTTGCCGAAGAAAGGCGTATGGTTGCGGATGTACAGACGCATGGGTTCGGCACCTTTCCAATCGGCTGCCACTGCCTCCAGCATCTGGGACATAGTGTAGCGCTTGTCCTCGAAGACGTGCTTCTTCAAAGTTGTGAAGCAGTCGGTGATGGTTCCAAGGCCGGTGCACTGGATGTAAGTGGTGTTGTAGCGCGCACCGCCGCTGTAGTAGTCCTTACCCTTGGCTATGCAGTCGTCGATGTACAGCGACAGGAATGTGGCGGGGGCATACAGCGAGAACATGCGCTCTATGTAATTATTCACCGCCAGCTTGAGGTTCACGAAGTAAACCATCTGCTTGTGCCAGGCATCGTACAACTGCTCAAAGGAAGTAAATGAACGGGGATCGCCGGTCTCAAGGCCGATTTTCTTGCCCGTAAGCGGGTCCACGCCATTATTCAGGGTAATCTCAAGGATCTTGGGAGTGTTCAGATAACCGGTAAGAAGATAAGCTTCCTTGCCGAAGGCACCCACCTCGATACAGCCGGAGCATCCGCCTTCACGGGCGTCTTCCAGCGATTTTCCCTGACGGACCAGTTCCTTCACATAGGTGTCCGGATTGAAGATGGACGGATAGCCGTGGCCCTGGCGGATAACCTTGATGCCCTCTATAAGGAACTCGTCGGGAGTATTCTCGGCGATGTGGATGGACAGGCCAGGCTGCAGTTCATGCAACTCTTCCTGAATTTCCAGAATCATATAAGACAGGTCGTTGACGCCGGTGGTGCCGTCACGCTTTACGCCGCCAATGTTGATATTGGTAAAGTCGTTATAGGTACCGCTTTCACGGGCGGTAATGCCCACCTTGGGCGGAGCGGGCTGATTGTTGAACTTGATCCACAGGCAGGAAAGAAGCTCTTTTGCCTTGTCGCGAGTAAGCGTTCCATCCGCTAATCCCTTCTGATAGAAAGGATACAGGTGCTGGTCTATATGACCGGGGTTCATAGAATCCCAGCCGTTGAGTTCCGTCACCGTTCCAAGGTGTACGAACCAGTACATCTGTATGGCTTCCCACATATCGCGCGGGGCGTGGGCAGGCACCCAGTGGCACACGGAGGCTATTTTCTCAAGCTCGGCCTTGCGGACGGGGTCGGTGCAGGAGGCGGCCATCTCCTCGGCCAATAAAGCATGCCTTTCTGCCAAAAGTATGGCGGCATCGCAGGAGATTAACATTGCTTCCAGCTCCTGCTGCTTGTCGGTGGCTTCGGGATCGTAGATGAAATCCAGAGCGTCCAGAGAGGCCTGTATGCGCTTTTTCATATCAAGCAGGCCCTCGTGGTACATACGGCCGTCCATAGCGGTGTGGCCGGCGGCGCGCTGTTCCATAAACTCGGTGAAAACGCCGGCGTGATAGGCCTCTTCCCACTCTTTTGAAACGTAGTTGAAGATGCGCTCGCGCTGGGTTTTGCCCTTCCAGTAAGGAATCACCTCGCGCTCGTAGGTATCAATGTCGGCCTGCGAGATGTTGTACTGCTGAAGTTCACGGGTGTCCAGCACGTGCAGATCCTCCACCGAATGGCAGGTAAGTTCCGGGAAAGTGGGCACAGCCTTGGGCTTGGGACCGCGTTCGCCAACAATCAGTTCGTCCGGGCCGATATAAAGCGTCTTCTTGGCGCAAATCTCATAGAAGTTCTTTGCGCGGAGTACGGAAATCGGATATTTTCCGTAGTTCTCCTTGTAAAAGGCTGTCTCTATAAGGGCGCGCTCAATGGTAAGGGTTGCGGGCGTTTCCACGCTTTCCTTGCGAAGGCGCTTGATCCTGTCGTTCATTCCCCCGTCGTTGGCGGGATACTTGATGGAAAAGTTTTTCATTATGAATTCTTTGCGTTATATACTTCTTCAAGTGTCATAGGCTTCTTGAGTTTACCCAGGACACGGGCGCCGGACTCTGTAATTACGAAGTCCAGCTCGTTGCGAAGGCCGCCGAAGCCTTTCCAGGCCTCGAATTTATCGAAGTTGATAAACTCCTTGAATCGGCCCTCTGCCTTCCACAGGTCTATCAGTTCCGGGATAAAGTAGATGCCGGGCTCTACGGTGAAGATGAAACCGGGCTCCAGCGGACGGGCAAGGCGCAGGGACTTGAAGCCGAACTGGGTGCTCTTCTTCTCTCCGTCGGCATAGCCCACGTGCTCTTCTCCCAGGTTTTCCATATTGTGCACGTCCAGACCCATCATGTGGCCGGTGCCGCAAGGGAAAACCAGGGCGTAGGCGCCGCTCTCGGCAATATCTCGCGGATTGCCTTTCATGAGGCCCAGGTCCACCATGCCTTCGGCAATGACTTCGGCCGCTGCAAGGTGCGCGTTGCGGTAAGGGTTGCCGGGCCAAAGCTGGTCCACGGCCGCCTGGAAGCTGCGAAGATGCAGATTATAGATATCCTCCTGCCTGGAAGTGAAGCGCTCGCTCACCGGCATGGAAGAAGACAGGTCTCCGCAGTAATGGTAGGAGTTCTCGGCGCCTGCATCCAGAAGGAAGATGTCGCCTTCCTTAAGGGTGTGTATAAATCCGTGATTATGAAGCACCTGGCCTGCCACAGTGGCAATTGTAGGGAAAGCCAGACGCCCGCCGGGACGCTTGGTGGCAATCTTCAAAACCGAAGAAGCAATCTCCGACTCGTGCACGCCGGGACGTACGCGCCGATAAGCCTCCAGATGCATCATAGTGCTCACGTCCACGGCATCCTCTATAACGGCAATTTCCTCGGCAGTCTTATGGATGCGCATATCCACGATGGCCTTGATCATCACCTCATCGGCATGGATGGGCTGCACGTGCGGCAGTATGCCCAGAAGATCCATCAGACGGAGGTTATGGTCTCCCCTGTACGGCGGCAGGAAGCGGATATGACGGCCCTGGTGCATGGCCTTGCGGAGATATTCCTTAAGGGCCGATACGGGCAGGGTCTTATCGACGCCCACCAGCTTGGCATTATCGGCCAGCGAAGGCATGGTGCCGGTCCAGACAATGTCGTCGATGGTTAGCTCGTCGCCAAAGATTATTTCTTCCCCGGAATCGGCATCGATTACGGCCGATAAGCCGGCATAGTCAAGGCCCCAGAAATAGAGGAACGAACTGTCCTGACGGAACTCGTATTCGTTGCCTTCGTAGTTCATTCCCACCTGGTTGTTGCCCAGGAATAAAAGAATGCCGCCGCCCACCTTCTCACGGAGGCGGGCGCGACGGCTAAGGTATGTCTGTTTACTGAACATCATCAGCGTGTACGGCTATTTTGTTTTGTGCACTCGTTAACGAATTTATGCTTGGAGATTTGCTGGTCGGTAGCGGGGAAATATTCGGCCAGGAGTTCGTACAGGCCGGGGTCCCTTTCCTTTAGCTCTTCCCTGGTATTCACGTAGTTGTGCTTGCCGTCCGGGTGATCCATCTCGGCATTCACGTTGAACCAGTCCTGGACGCCTTCGGCCCAGTATTCGGCAATGTCGGTGAGGCGGTAGGTGTTCCACCACAGATCTTTTTCCTTGGCATTGGCCAGCAGGGCTTCCAGGCGGTCGTTGATGTCCGGATTCACCTGCACTATGCCAACAAGGTGTATGCTGTGGGCGAATTCGTGGATAAGGATATCCTCAGCGTGATATTTATCTATCTGATAGCCAAGAACATTTTCCTCGGCGCAGGAAGTGAGGGGGAACTCAAGGTCCCCGCCGAGGCCGCGGGCACGGAGGTCCCAGTTAAGGGTGGTGTCGGCGGCAAGGTAGCGGTGCTCCGGAACGTCGGTGGTGCCTTCGTATCGGCCCATCATTGTAACGCGGGTGCCGGCTTTGCGAAGGGCGTCCATAACCTCGTCCGAAAGCATTGAAGTCATTGCCCAAAGGGTGTTGTGACCGGCCACAAGGGCGCTGTCCGGGCACCTCCAGGAACTGCAGAGCGGAATGCCGTTTACATCAACGTACTTCTTGTACCAGGGATCCAGGTGCAGGGAATCCGGAGGCGTGGTGATCACGCACTCCGGAATTCCAAGAGCCTGTACAAAATCTATTTCCTGCTTCTGGGGGCCCTTGCATGAAATCAGCAGGGCCGCCACCACAAGAACAGAAACTACCAAGCGTTTCATAGGCTACTTCATGTAAGTGTAACGGTAGTCGGTAGGGCTCACAAGGGTTTCCTTGATAACTCTGGGGATAATCCAGCGGATGAGGTTGAACTCGCCGCCGGCTTTGTCGTTGGTACCGCTGGCACGTGCGCCGCCGAAAGGCTGGTTGCCCACAACTGCTCCGGTGGGTTTGTCGTTAATGTAGAAGTTACCGGCGGCATAGCGCAGCTGCTCGGTAATCTTTTCCACTGCCAGACGGTCCTTGCCAAACACAGCGCCGGTAAGGCCGTAAGGAGATGTGCTGTCGCAAAGGGCAACGGCCTCGTCCACCTTGTCGTCATCGTAAGGATAAACGGTGAGAACCGGGCCGAAGATTTCCTCTTCCATGCTCTTGAAATGAGGATTGGTGGTCTCGATGACGGTAGGTTCAACGAAGTAACCAACGCTCTTGTCGCGCTTACCGCCCAGCACAATCTTGGCATCGGCCGCGGCCTCGGCATAGGAGATATAGCTGTCGATGTTGTTCCAGGAAGCCTCGTCGATGACGGCGTTGATGAAGTTGCTGTGGTCCATTACGTCGCCCATCTTAACCTCAGATGCATACTGCTTCATGATGTCCAGCACCTTGGGCCACAGGCTCTTGGGAACGTACATACGGGATGCGGCCGAGCATTTCTGGCCCTGGAATTCGAAGGCGCCGCAGAATGCTGCAGTTGCAACAGCTTTAACATCGGCCGAAGGATGTACGAAGATGAAGTCCTTGCCGCCGGTTTCGCCCACCAGACGGGGATAGCTCACGTAATTGCCCAGGTTTTCGCCGGCCTGACGCCACAGGCTGTTGAAGGTGCCGGTGGAACCGGTGAAATGGATACCGGAGAACCACTTGGAACTGGTTGCAACCTTGCCGATGAGGGCGCCGCTGCCGGGCAGGAAGTTGATAACACCGTCCGGGAGACCAGCCTCTTTGTAAAGCTGCATCAGGTAATAGTTGGACAGGGTTGAAGTGGTTGAAGGCTTCCACAGAGCCACGTTACCCATCAGCACGGGGGTCATGCAAAGGTTGGAGGCAATGGAGGTGAAGTTGAACGGGGTCACCGCCAGGATGAAGCCTTCCAGAGGACGATATTCGGTGTGGTTGATGTTGCCAACGCCGTCCTTGGGCTGCATACCGTAAATCTTGGAGGCAAAATGCACGTTGTAGCGGAAGAAGTCGATGGTTTCGCAGGCGCTGTCAATCTCGGCCTGGTAGATGTTCTTGCTCTGGCCCAGCATGCAGGCTGCATTAAGGATGGGACGATACTTGGTGGCAAGAAGTTCGGCGCATTTGAGGACAATGGCTGCGCGGGTTGTCCAAGGGGTATTGCTCCAGATCTTGTGAGCCTCCATTGCGGCGTCAATTGCCATCTGGACCTCTTTTTCACTCACTTTGTGGTATGTTGCAAGCACGTGCTTGTGGTCGTGAGGGCAAACCACTTTGCCGGTATTTCCCGTACGTATTTCCTTACCGCCGATAATGATGGGAATGTCAAGGACGGTGTTGTACTGACGTTTAAGCTCGGCATCCAAAGCCACGCGCTCCGGAGAGCCTTCCAGATAAGCCTTAACCGGCTCATTTGCCGGAACGGGAAAATTGATGATTGCGTTGTTCATGTTGGGTATTGTTTTGTGTTGTTTTTCCGAGTCTTCAAAGATACGTTATTTCCATAAGAAATAAAAGAGCTACTGCGCCTTTGCCAGGCGGACCATAAGAACTCCGTGGGCGGGGATTTCGGCCTTAAGGCGATCCTTTGTCTGGCCGATGACTTTGTGCTGCCAGAGGTCGCGGACGGTGTAGTTGTACTTGCGCAGATTCACGTCGCGGGCAAAGTACATGGTCTGGTTGGTCCAGTTGTAGTCAAGTTTCCAGGGCTGGGAGCTGCGGTTCATGAAGCAAACGGCAATTTCTCCATCGGCAAGGGGCTTGGCCCAGATTTCCTGGTCGCCCATCTTCATAAAGCGTATGGCCTGCATGCCAAGACGGTCCTGGTTTACGGCAATAACTTCCTTATTGGTAAGTATCTGGCGCGTCTTGTAATCCATGTCGCGAAGGTCGTTGCCGCTCATAAGCGGGGCGGCAAGCATGCACCACATGGAGAAGTGAGTTACGTTCTCGTCCCAGGTGAGTTCGCCGTTGCCCACTTCCAGCATTTCGGCGTCGTTCCAGTGGCCGGGGCCGGCGTATGGATAAAGCTCGGCATCGGCGTCGATGCACTGGAGGATGCCAACTCCGCCCCAGTCGAAGGTGCAGTCGTAGCAGGCGCGGATGTCGGGGGTTACGCGCCACAGGTGACCGATTCCCTCGCCCCATTCCCAGGGCTTGTTCTCGCCCCATTCGCAGATGCTAAGGACAATGGGATGACCGCTGGCCTTGATGGCCTCGGACATAGTCTGGTAGGCGGCTTTGGCGTTCTGTCCGTCGCTGTAGCACCAGTCATATTTAAGGTAGTCAACACCCCAGCGGGCATACTGCAGGGCATCCTGGAACTGGTGGCCCTTGCTGCCGGGACGGGCCTGGCAGGTCATTGATCCGGCGCAGGAATATATGCCAAATTTGAGGCCAAGGCTGTGGATATAATCGGCCAGGGCTTTCATTCCGGAGGGGAAGCGTTCGGGGTCGGCCACTATGTTGCCCTGGGCATCGCGGTCTACCTGCCAGCAGTCGTCAATTACCACGTACTGATAGCCTGCATCGGCCATGCCGGAGGCGACCATAGCGTCGGCCATGTCGCGGATGAGTTGCTCACTCACGTTGCAGCCAAACTTGTTCCAGCTGTTCCAGCCCATTGGCGGAGTGGCTGCAAGGCTGCGGTACAGGGAATCCGAAAGCGGCTGGGGCTTTTCCTGGGCAAAAAGAGTTGCGCCAAGTGCCAAAGCCAGTAGGATGGTAATTAAACGCTTCATACTACAGGAATTTGTAGGTTATGATAAAGTCGTAGGTCTGGGATGCGGCAATCTTGTTGCGGAACACTATGGTCTTGCCCTTTGCTGCCGCAACGTGGTCCGGATGCATGCCGACGAAGAATCGGCCCTGGTTCTCGCCTTTGCCCTGAGGGTCTCCGTCGTATGTGATGGTGCTGCCGTTCTTGTCTTTCTTGCCGCCCCATACATACCACTGCCAGAATGCCGTTCCGCTGCTCCAGGAGCAGGAATTTCCGTTTATGTCAACCCACATTCCGGGCTTGTAGGAGGTCATATCAACCTGGGTGCCGTCGGGGTTGTAGCAGGTGAAGGAGCTCTCGTCAAGATTTCGGACATCGGTCCCTATGAATTCGTTCACCTTATCGACCGGAAGCTCGAAGTGACCCACCTCGAAACCGCCGCGGGCGGCTGCTTCGTCGGTGTCAATGTCCACGTTTACCGCGATAGTGGTGCCGCTCATTGTCCAGGAATACGTGCTGCCAAGGCCTGCGCCTTCTAAACTGCCGGACGACGGCGTTGCCATGTCCACGGGAACTCCGTTAAGGCTAAAGCGCACTTTGTAGGGCCAGTGACGGTCATTGGAATTGTTCTCGTCCCAGTTGTGGCGGTAATATTTTGCTGGCGTGCAGGCAACTACGGCCCATACATACTGCGCTCCAGAGGGAACGGTCCAGCTGACGGAAGCGTCGCTACCCGCAGAGGCCGATGCGTGAGGGCCGTAAGTCCTTGTGGCCTTGTCGCTTCCAAGGGTCACGAAACCAATCGTCCAGCCTGCATCGGCCGATGCATCCAAGCCGGTAAGTTCGGCCTTGAGCTCGTCGCCGGGGGCGGCGCTCACGCGTATGATGTTGAATCCCGTGGCTTCGGGGCTCCTGGAGTCGTCCACCTGGTAATAGCCCTCCCCTGCGTCATTCCCCTTCCAGGTTATGGCGCCGGCATATTTTGCACCATCGGCACGGATCTTAGCGAAATCCCAGGTTGCAACGTGCGAGGCATATTCGTAAACCTGCTCGTTAAATTCCTCAATACCAATACCATACGTACCCATATAGCTTTCCAGCGCGTCTTTGGGATACACGGCATCGTGCCATACCCTGGCCACCGCGTCCTGCCCGTACTTGTCAACCCAGTAATAGTGGAAGAAGTAGCTGCCGTAGCGCATGTCCTCGTGACAGAAGTGACGGTGAGCGTTGTCGCAGAAGATTGAAAAATAGTAATTGGTAAAGGTCTCTTCAGGACACATCTGGAAGGACTGCCACTGTGCGGTCTGCTCCCAGATGGAGCTGGCCTGGCCCTGGTTGTAGCGGAAGGCAACCTTATTGATATCAGTAGCTTTCTTGTTAAGGATAAGGTCGCAACCAATCTGGTATTGGAAGCTGTGACCAACCTCGTGGGCAACGGTGGAACGGCTGTTTGCAGCCTCGGGATTCCCCCACAGGCAGCCGGTAATGTTGTCGTCGGGACCGGAACCGTAGGCGGCCCATTCGGTCTGGTGCCAAAGGTAAATCTGGAACTTGTACTGGTCCAGATAGGATTTTTCCTCCGGAGTGAAGTGGGCGAATTTGAGAGTCTCTATATAGTATTTGTATATCTGTTCGCACCACTGCAGGAAAGAGTCCGTATCCAGATGATACGGCGAAGCACTCTGGTCGGGAGTCTTGTCGCCAAAGTCCTTGTCCCAGAAAATAATAAAATGCTCGCTCTGCTTGCTTCGGCCGAAATAATAGAAACTATCCGGAAGCAACGGATCGTAGAAAGTGCTTGTAACATCCCAGCCACGCTTGTTCTTGTAGAACTCG
>JAGCWB010000066.1 GCA_017962065.1 Bacteroidales bacterium | reverse complement strand
ATATTTTTCTTAAGGGCGATGTCGCAGATGATGGGCATGATTGTGTACACCACATGGCCGGTGCCAACAAGCACGGTAAGGAAGAAGGTTACCAGAGGGCCCAGGAAGGTGATATGGTCCGGATGCTTGCGAAGCATCTTCTCGGCAATCTGGATCATCCAGTCCATACCTCCGGAGGCCTGTAGGGTGCCGGCGCAGGTAACGGCCGCAATGATGATGTAAATAACGTCCGTGGGAGGCGTACCGGGCTTTAAGCCGAAGCCGAAGACCAGTATGGCCAGGCCGATTCCGGAGATGGCGCCAAGGGCCAGGGACCCGTAACGGGAACCCACGTAAAGGGCTGCAAGGACAATGAGCAGCTCCACAATCATGACAAAGGACATATCGAAACGGTTTTTATACGAGTGAAAGGGCAACCTCCATCATGCTGGTGAAGGTGTTCTGACGCTGCATGGCGGTTGTTACCTCGCCGGTAAGGATGTGGTCCGACACCGTGAAAAGGGCCATTGCCTTGTTGCCGGAACGGGCGGCGTTCATGTACAGTGCGGCGGCCTCCATTTCCACGGCCAGCACGCCCATCTTCATCCACTTGTCGCCCTGCGGATTGTCAGAATAGAAAACATCGGAGGAAACAACATTGCCCACCATATAGTGGAAACCCTTTTCCTCACAGGTATTTACGGCTTTTTGCAGCAGGCCGAAATCGGCAATAGGGCAGAAAGTTCCGGGCAGCTGATATTGGGCAGCATAGTTGGAGTCCGTGCATGCGCCCATTGCAAGCACCAGGTCTCCCAGATGAAGGTCTTTGTGATATGCTCCGGCCGATCCTATGCGGATAATGGTTTTTACTCCGTAGAAGTTGAACAGTTCATAGGTGTAGATGGCGATGGAGGGAATTCCCATTCCGTGGCCCATTACGCTCACGGGGCGACCCTTGTAGGTGCCGGTGAAGCCCAGCATGCCGCGTATGTTGTTGAACTGCTGAGGATTCTCGAGGAAATTTTCCGCCATGAATTTGGCGCGTAAGGGGTCTCCGGCCATGATTACAAAGGGCGCGATCTGGCCAGGCATTGCGCCGATATGGGGGGTAGGTACGTTATTCATAGTGTCGTTAATTATGTGTGAAATACAAAGATAGTAAAAAAGCGCATTTTTCAAATATTTTTGCAAAAAAAGCATATTCTGTATATCTTTGTAAAAATATGAATGTTAATTTACTTTTTAATATGAAAAAAATTCTAGCTATTGCCGCCCTCTTCATCACGATGGGCGCATTCGCACAGGTGCAGGAAGCCTCCATGTACCGCGAGGGTAACCAGATGAAAGTTAACTCCCGCATCCAGCTTACCAAGGAAATGCTCAAAGGCGCAAAGGCCTTTGTCCTCACCCCCCAGATCACAGACGGTGAAAACGTCGTAAAGCTCAGCCCTATCGGCATGTATTCCAAGGATAAGTTCTATCCTTATCTTCAGGATTACGGTTTCACCGGCGCTCCCGGAGAGGTTGCCTACACCAAGGCCCAGCTCCCTACCGTTGTCACCGTTGACAAGTCCGTTCCCTATGAGACTTGGATGGACGGCTCCAGGCTTGAACTCGTTCACGAATATGTAGGCTGCTGCGGAGACAGCGGCTTCGAAGCCCTGGACACCCTGGCCAGCTACAGTGAAGCTCCCATCGACTACACCCCCATGTTCCGTGAGGTGGCCAAAGACAAGATGACCAAAGTTGTCGCAAAGAAAGGCCAGGCAAAAGTCACCTTCCCGCTTAACGTAACCACGCTTAACGAGAACTACCAGAACAACGCTGCAGAAATTGAAAAGATTGCCAAGAGCATCGAGGAAATCAAGAACGCCAACGAGGTTGACCTCAAGTCTGTAGTAATCAAGGGACAGTCTTCCCCGGAAGGTAAATTCTCCACCAACGAGCGTCTGTCCAGAGGCCGCACCAAGGCTGTTGTAGATTATATCTCCGAGCAGTACGACTTTGGCGCCGATGTACTGGAAGCCGAATCCGTAGGTGAAAACTGGGAAGGTCTCCGCGCATATGTAGAGTCCTCCTCTCTCAAGAACAAGGCCGGCATCCTTGATATCATCGATTCAGACCTTGATCCCGATGCAAAGGAGCAGAAGATCCGCAGCACCTATCCTCAGGATTGGAACAACCTTCACAAGAACTGCTTCCCTTACCTCCGCGTAACTTCCTATGAGATTCAGTACGAGACAATCGACTATGAGAACGTAAATACTCATATCTCCCTTGCCTACGACGCAATGAACGCAGGTGAGTACAGGAACGCTGCAAATCACCTTGCCCTTGCAGGTGACAGCGCGGATGCAGAATTCGCCCGTGGTACCCTAGCCGGCATCCTTAAGGACTACAAGGCTGCAACAGAGCACTTCCAGAAAGCTCTGGACGGTGGCATACAGGAAGCGGCCCCCATCCTTGAGGAAGTGAGCCGCTATCAGTACATGAAGCCGGAAACTACCGAAGAATAAAAGACCTCATCTGAGGAACTTTCTGCCGGGCAGCCTCGAAAAGGGCTGCCTGGTTTTTTGTACGTACCAGATTGTGCAGCGGGTACTGTATCTTATAATAGGTATCCCCGTTGATGTAGTCGGTAAGGAAGCGCACGGCCTGCATGTAAGGGAAAAGGCAGGCGGCGTAAGGCAGGTTCTCTTTCTCAACAGGCGTGAGGAAACTGCCGGCGCTCTCCAGATATCCTTTGGCAAAAGCTTCGAAAATATCCATGCGGAAGTCCACCTTGTGGGTTTCCGGGCTGTCCTCGGCCACCGTGTTGGCGGCGGTGCGAAGGAAATCGCCAAAGTCCGAGAACACGAAGGAAGGCATTACGGTATCCAGATCAATTACGCAAAGGACATTGCCGTCGGCATCAAAGAGCATGTTGTTCACCTTTGTGTCGCAGTGGCATATGCGCTTGGGAAGCTTGCCTTCGCGATACAGGCGTTCAGCCTTGCACATTTCTTCCTCGTAAGGCAGCAGTACCTTTAACAGAGCCTGTACATCAGGTGCGTTCACCCTGCCTGCGGCATCGGCCTTTATGGCCTCCTTCAGCTGCCTGGCACGAAGTTCCATATTGTGGAAGTCCGGGATGGTCTCCCCCAGGGTGTCCGGAATATCGGCAAGCATAGCCTCGAAGTTGCCGAAGGCCTTGCCTGCATAGTAGGAATGCTCCGGATCCACCGCCTCGTGGGTGAAGGAGTCCGGGATGAATACCGACACGCGCCAGTACTCCGCGCCGTCGGTCCAGAAGGTTTTGCCCGTGGCTGTGCAGGGAACGAAGGTAAGTACCTTGCGGTCTATGTCATCCTCCCCCGCCGCCTCAAGCTTTTTACGTATGTGTCTTGTTGCACATTCAATGTTGTGCTGCAGCAGTTCCACGTCACGGAAGATGGCGTTGTTAATGCGCTGGAGCACATACTTGTGAGGGCCGTCCGTAATTACAAGGAAGGTGTCGTTGATAAGGCCCTTTCCTAAAGGCTTAATCTCCGACACCTTGCCTTCTAAAGCGAAACGGTTTGCAATAACCGTTAATTTGTCCACTATTTTACCATACCGCTAAAGCCCATGAATGCAAGGGAAAGGATACCTACGCTGATGATGGCGATGGGAACGCCCTTGAATGCCTTGGGCACGTCGTTCATAGAAAGATGTTCACGGATACCTGCGAAGATAACCATCGCAAGGCCATAACCGAGGGAAGTGGCAAAGGCATACACCAGAGCCTGGCCAAGGTTCAGCATTCCACCGGGGACAAAAGCGAACTGCTTGGTTACCACGTTTATGGCAACGCCAAGCACGGCGCAGTTGGTGGTGATAAGGGGAAGGAAGATACCCAGGGCCTGATATAGGCTGGGGCTAACTTTCTTGAGCACAATCTCCACCATCTGCACAAGGGCCGCAATGACCAGGATGAAGGCTATTGTCTGAAGGAAAGTAAGGCCGAAAGGAACCAGCAGGTACCTGTTGATAAGGTAGGTTACCAGAGTGGCCAGGGTAATCACAAAGCACACGGCCATGGACATGCCCGATGCGGTGGACAGCTTGTTGGATACGCCCAGGAAGGGGCAAATTCCAAGGAACTGAGCCAGTACAATATTGTTTACGAATATTGCCGAAATGATAATAAGGAAGTACTCCATAGCCTAGTTCTTTTTAAGGTATTTGTTGAACAGGACCATAAGGTAACCCAGGCACAGGAAGGCGCCGGGGGCCATTACGAATGCAAGCATGCCGTCGTTTCCGCCTATGAAGTTGTAGCCGAAAGCGCTGCCGCTGCCAAGGATTTCACGCACAAGGCCAAGGACGGTAAGCGAGCAGGTGAAGCCCAGGCCCACTCCAATTCCGTCAAGGGCGCTTTCCCCTACTCCGTGCTTGTTGGCAAAAGCCTCGGCACGGCCAAGGACTATGCAGTTAACCACGATGAGCGGGATAAACAGGCCCAAGGTCTCGTACATTGAAGGAGAATAAGCCTGCATGAGGAACTGAAGCAGGGTCACGAAGGTTGCAATGACCACGATGTAAACGGGGATATGCACCTTGTCCGGAACCACGGGGGCTATGGCCGATATGGCCATGTTGCTCAGAACCAGCACAAACAGAGTGGCAAGGCCCATGGACAGGCCATTGATGGCCGATGTTGTAGTGGCCAGCGTGGGGCACATGCCCAGAAGCAGCACGAAGGTAGGGTTATTCTTAACCAGACCGTCGGAAACAAGTTTCATTTTACTCATTGTCTTGTCCTCCTTCTTCTATTTTGACTACAGAATCGCCCGAGAAAGCGTCAGGATCTTCCTGATTGTTCAACAGTGCAAACACGCCGAGGGCATTTGACACCGCCTGCGTGTACGCGCGCGATGTAATAGTGGAAGCGGTAATGGCATCCACGTCACCGCCGTCCTTGGTCACGGCCAGCTTCTTGACGGAAGGATCGAAGCCCCTCCACTGGTCCATGAACCTAGTGTCGGTGGTGCACTTGGCGCCAAGGCCGGGAGTTTCCGAGTGAGCAAGAACGGCGGTATTGTAAACCACACCGTCCGGTGTAATGCCCACAAGAAGCTTGAGTTCGCCGCCAAAGCCCATCACAGAGGACTCGATGGCATAACCAACAAGGTTTTCTCCGTCCATTGCGGTGTAAAAGCCGTCTTCCTGGTTGTATTCAACCTCCGTGAAATGAGGCAGAACCTGGGCGATGGCCTGGGTGGTTTTCTGGGCCGCAGCGGCCTGGATGGGTTCTTTGGTGAGGGCGTAGGCGCCTCCAAGCAGGGCCGAGCACACCAAACAGGTGAGTCCCAGCACCGCTACCATATTGGTTAAACTGGATTTGACTGCCATAACTTATTTCCTCCCGAATTTTTTCTGTTTGAACCACATGTTAAGCAGCGGCACAACGGAGTTCATGATAAGGATGGCGAAGGATACGCCTTCCGGATAAGAGCCGAAGTAACGGATCATCATAGTAAGGAAGCCGATTCCCACGCCGAATACCACGCCGCCCCAGACGCTCATGGGGCTGGTGACATAGTCCGTTGCCATGAAGCAGGCGCCAAGGATGAGACCGCCGGTAAGAAGGTTGAACGCAGGGTCCGTGAACCTGGACGGGTCTATGCTCCAGAAGATGAGCGAAGTAATGGCCACGGTAGCAAAAATGCTAAGGGTGATCCAGGGTTTCACCACCTTACGGCAGCAAAGGTAAACGAATCCAAGCAGAAGGGCCAGGGCGCAAACCTCACCTGCACTGCCGCCAAGATTGGCGAACAGCATGTCCTTATAATTATAAGCCGATGTAAGATCCTGCACGGAAGCACCGCGCATGATGCCTTCCTGGATGGCGCCAAGAGGGGTGGCGCCGCTAACTGCATCTGCCCCGAAGAGGCCCTTGGGAGCGCTCCATGAGGTCATGTAGGTGGGGAAAGAAACCAGCAGGAACACGCGACCAACAAGGGCGGGGTTCCAGATGTTCTGTCCAATACCGCCGAAGGTCATCTTGGCAACGCCGATGGCTACGACAGCGCCAGTGAACACCACCCACCAGGGAGTGGTATAGGGCAGGTTCAGTGCCAGAAGGATACCGGTAATGACGGCCGAGAAGTCCCCTATGGTAGAGGGCTTTTTGAGCATGTATTTGGTGATGGCCCATTCCAGCAGCATGCAGGAAGCCACGCTTACGCCCAGCACAAGCAGTTCCTGCCAGCCGTAGAATATAACGGAGCAGATTACTGCAGGGATGAGGGCTATCACAACATCCAGCATAAGGGACTTGGTGGAGTCCTTGGAGTGGATGTGCGGAGAAGGTGATACTAACAACTTACTCATATTCTTTTACTTTTTAGCGGCTTCGGCTGCTGCCTTGGCGGCAGCGGCACGTGCACGGATGGCCGATAAGACAGCGCCCTTGCCCACGCGGATGTTATCCAGCAGTGGAATGTGGGCTGGACAGGAGTACAGGCAGCAGCCGCACTCGATGCAGTCCTGCGCGGCGTTGGCCTCGCAGCCGTCCCAATCGGCCGCCTTGGAGAGCTTGTTAAGAAGGAAGGGTTCCAGACCCATGGGGCATGCATCGGCGCATTTGCCGCAGCGGATGCAATTGGTTTCTGGAGCGCGCTTTGTCTGTTTTTCCGTGAGGAAGAGCAAAGCGCCGGTTCCCTTTACCGTAGCGGCCTGGAGGTTGGCAACGGCACGGCCCATCATGGGACCGCCGCTTATGATTTTTGCAGCATCGGCAGGAATACCACCTAAATAATCAATTATATACTGGAGCGGAGTACCCACCCTTACCAGCAGATTAGCCTGCTTGGGGAAGCATTCGCCGGTTACGGTTACTGAATTGTCTACGATGGGTTTGTTCTTTTGCACTGCATCGTAAACAGCCAGAGCAGTGGCAACGTTCTGCACAACGGCACCAACGCTTATGGGAAGTGCTCCGGAACCAACCTGACGGTGCATTACAGCGTCGATGAGCTGTTTTTCACCGCCCTGCGGATACATCATCTTCATTACCATCACCTCAATGCCGCTATAGCCAAGTTTGGCAATGACATCATTGATGTGGGCTATGGCTTCCGGCTTGTTTTCTTCTATGGCAATGGTGCAGGGGACGTCGCCCATGGCCTTTTTGAGGAGCGCGGCGCCAACAACCACCTGCTCCCCCTTTTCAAGGAGGGTGCGGAAGTCAGAGGTTAGGTAAGGCTCACATTCGCAGCCGTTGATGATTACCCTCTCGCACTTGGAGCCGGGAGGAGGGCTCAGTTTCACATGAGTGGGGAAAGTTGCACCGCCAAGACCCACCACGCCGCCAAGCTTAATCTTTTCGACTATAGCTTTGGGATCGTCCGGGATGGTGGTAATCAGAGTATCTGAGGTGTCAATGCCTTCCATCCATTCGTCGCCTTCCACTGCAATTTCAATGTGCGTAGTGGCACGGCCGGCTAAATCGGCCCTGGGGGCTATGGACTTTACGGTTCCGCTCACCGATGAGTGGATGAAAGCGCCCACGAAACCGCCAGGTTCTGCAATCACCTGGCCAACCATCACCTTATCTCCAACCGCCACGCAAGGCACCGAAGGAGCGCCGATGTGCTGGGCCACGGAAATATACACGGTAGGTGCAAGGGGCAGCTGCTCAATAGCGCACTCCCTTGAAATCTTATTGTCGTGCGGGTGTACACCGCCTATGGAGAACGTATGCTTACTCATCTTTCTTTTCCTCCTTCACTTTAGCTTTTTGCTGACGAAGCTTAATGCGTTCCTTGATTGCGTCTTTGTCAAGAGGCTTTGGGAAATTCACGCCGTGGATGGCACCGGTGGGGCACATGGCTTCGCACTCGCGGCAAAGTTTGCACTTTGCAGGGTCGATGTAAGCCACGTTGGCTTCTACCGTGATGGCTTCGTGCTGGCAGGTCTTGGCGCAGATGCCACATCCAATGCAGGCGCTGGCGCAGGCCTTCTTTGCAACAGGACCCTTGTCCTTGTTGATGCAGGACACGAACATACGCATGCCGCGGGGGCCTTTAGGCCTGAGTTCGATGATGTGCTT
>JAGCWB010000065.1 GCA_017962065.1 Bacteroidales bacterium | reverse complement strand
GCCAGCTGGACTTTGTGCGCGGCGCCAGGCTCTCCCAGGGCGGTAAGGCAATAATTGCCATAGCTTCACGTACTTCTCGCGGGCTTTCCAAGATAGTGCCTTGCCTGCACCCCGGCGCAGGCGTTGTGACCCCCCGTGCCGATGTACAGTGGGTGGTCACGGAATTCGGTGCCGTAAATCTCTACGGCCGCTCTCTCCAGGAACGCGCCAAGCTTCTTATCTCTATTGCCCACCCGGAGGACCGCCCGGCCCTGGAGCATGCCGCTTATGAGCGCTTCGGCCGCCTTCTGGGCTAGGTTTGTGCCGTTTGCCGGCTGCGGCCACTTTTCTGGGTTGGCGCTTAATTCGTTGATACATAGTTAGTTATAACAAAGTCCTCGTTCGTTTTTTGAACGAGGACTTTATAACAACTCGCTGATACTCAGCACTTTAGCCGCCAGTATGCACCGTCGGAGCTACAAGCTCTACCGCAGCACCTGGGTGAAAACGGGGGCTTGGCCTTCTGCTACCAGGACGTAAACTTTGATTACGCCGGGTGCGGGGGCGTTGGGGTTGGCATCCTCGCGGGGGAGGGGCTGGGCGGTGAAGAGGTACTCAACACCTTCCGGAACGGGGCGGGAGGCAACCAGGGAAGCCTTTGCGTTAATCATGGGATAACCTGCAACGGCTGCATCAAAGATGGCCGATTCCTCGTCGCTGACCTCATGCTCTTCGCCGAATGGGCCGGGCTTCACAAATTCTCCTGGGATGTAGCCCTCTTGCTTGAGGAAGTTATCTACCTCTGCAGGCATGGCGTCAATACGTGCTGCGCGTACGCCATAGCCCGGAAGGATTTCAGCATTAGGTAGCTTCGCAGTTAAATCCTTCACGGAAGAATCCAGTCCGCCGCTGCCGAAAGTGCAGAAAGGAACCACTTTCTTGCAGGCCAAATCAAGGGTCTCCACCAGCTTGGCCACAGGAGGCGCCATGGTGCCGAACCATACAGGATAGCCGATGAAAACCACATCGTAAGCCGAAAGATCGGCCTTTATGGGCTCTATCTCCGGGAGCACGCCGGCCGCCATTTCTTCCTGGCAGCGGGCGATGGTGGCGGCGAAATCGCCGTCGTACGGCTTAACCGCTTCCACAGCCTCTATATCGGCGTCAATGGCCGATGCTATGGCCTCGGCCACGGCCTTGGTGGCGCCATTCTGGGAATAATACAGCACAAGGGCTTTCTGGGGCTTGTTCTGCCCGCAGGAAACCGCCAATACAATAGCTGCAACAGTCATGATTTTTTTCATATCTTAAGATGTTTTGTGTTTTGCTTTAGTACAAATCAAGTTGTTACAAAGGTAGCACATAATTATTTCTTTTGAAACTATGGAAAGCGGAAATCGCCGCCAAGCCGGGCAAGGTCGGTTTTCAAGGGGCCGACCTTGCCCAGCGCTGTCAAAGTGCCTTTCCTTCCTCTGCTATCAATTTTTCTGTTATCTTTGCAGTATGAAAAACACCGTACTTGTTCCGCTTATTGAGGGCGGGGAGAATGTTGAGAGGGCCCTGGAGATGAAGGGGGCGCGTTTTGATGTTTGTCAGGTGAACTGGCCGGGGGCTTTTCCGTATGCGCCTCTGTGCGCTGGGCGCATTGCCCGCACAAAGGATGCGCTGGTGGTTAGTTGGCGCGTGAGCGGCCTTGGCCTCACGATAAAAAACACAGCCGATGACGGCAATATCTGGGAGGACAGCTGCTGTGAGGTTTTCGTCAAGGACCCCGGAGCAGAAGACTATTACAACATTGAGGTGAATGCCGCCGGCTTCCTGCTGGTGGGCAAGGGACCGGACCGTAACAACCGCGTGCGCCTTCCTTTGGAGGCCATTTCCCGCATTAAGCGCATCGGCGGCTGCAAGGCTCCGGTGGACAATGCCGATGACCTCCATAACTGGAGCATGACGGTGGTGATTCCCTTCGACCTGATCGGCCTTGATCCAAATAACCTTCCCGGAGAACTCAAAGGCAACTTTTACAAGTGCGGGGACAAGACGGCGCATCCGCATTTCCTGTCATGGGCGCCCGTGCAGACGCCCGGTCCGGATTTCCATCGGCCTGAGTTCTTTGGCACCTTGCTTCTGGTTTAGGCAGTCTCAAAAAAAATGCATATCTTTGCAGGCTAAAACACAATTGCACAATGGCAGAGAACACGCTACTGGAGAAGGTATTGAGCCTTCAGGACAAGTACAAGAAGCTGGAAGAGCAGCTGGCCGATCCCGCAGTGATTGCGGACATGAAAAAGTTCGTGCAGCTGAACAAGGATTACAAGGAGCTTCAGCCCATCATTGCCGCCGGCCTGGAATACAAGAGGCTGGTGGACGAACTTGCGCAGGCCAAGGACATCCTGATGAACGAAAAGGACGATGACCTTAAGGACATGGCCCGCGAAGAAATTGCCGATATTGAGCCCCAACTTCCGGAGATGGAACAGAACATAAAACTGCTCCTGATTCCGGCCGATCCCGACGACAGCAAGAACGCCATGGTGGAAATCCGCGGCGGCACCGGCGGCGACGAAGCTGCCATCTTTGCCGGCGACCTTTTCCGCATGTACCAGCATTTTGCCGAGCGCAGGGGCTGGAAACTGGAAATCTCGGACCAGGCCCCCGGAACTGCCGGCGGTTACAAGCAAATTGTGTTCAAGCTCTCCAGCGCCACCGACGGCGTGTATGGCGTAATGAAATACGAATCCGGCGTGCACCGCGTGCAGCGCGTGCCCCAGACGGAAACCCAGGGCCGCATCCAGACATCGGCCGCCTCGGTAGCCGTTTTCCCGGAAGCCGGCGAATTTGATATCGAGCTAAATCCGGCCGATATCCGCAAGGATCTCTTCTGCGCATCGGGCCCCGGCGGTCAGGGTGTTAACACCACCTACAGCGCCGTGCGCCTTACCCATATTCCTTCCGGAATTGTGGTACAGTGTCAGGAGGAACGTTCACAGCTGAAGAACCTGGACCGCGCAATGGAGGAACTTCGTACCCGCCTGTACAACATGGAACACCAGAAGTATCTGGACGGCATTGCCGCAAAGCGCAAAACCATGGTTTCCACCGGCGACCGCAGCGCCAAAATCCGCACCTACAACTATCCGCAGGGCCGTGTTACGGACCACCGCATTGGCTGGAGCATGTACAACCTGCCCGTCTTCATGGACGGCGACATCCAGGAGTGCATAGATCAGCTGCAGATAGCAGAAAACGCAGAACGTCTTAAAGAAGCAGGGGAGGAAGAATAATGCCGCGCAAAAGAGAAGAAGTAAAGGCCCTTGGCCGCAAGAGCGTCTATAGCAAGACCTACAATCCCGGCGTGCTGGAATCTTTTGAGAACCAGCATCAGGACAACGACTACTGGGTAAGGTGCAACTGCCCGGAATTCACCACTCTTTGCCCCATCACCGGCCAGCCGGACTTTGCCGAGATTCGCATCTCCTATGTGCCGGATGTGAAAATGGTGGAATCAAAGAGTCTCAAGCTGTACCTGTTCAGCTTCCGCAACAACGGAGACTTTCACGAGGACTGCGTGAACACCATCATGAAAGACCTTGTGAAACTTCTGGATCCCAAATATTTAGAGGTAACGGGCTTCTTCACGCCCCGTGGCGGTATCTCCATCTATCCTTTTGCCAACTACGGCCGTCCCGGCACCAAGTGGGAGCAGCTGGCTCTGGACCGTCTTTTCCGTCACGAGTAAGCTTTAGGAGTTGCTGCAAGCGTGATCCGCGCCTGGGCGCAGCGCTTGCCTGCAACGGAAAGCACAGCATCGCAAATTGAAATGCTGCCCTTTTGTTCTACAAGGGTGGCATTTATTTCACACAGGTCTCCGGGACGTACCACGCCGCGGAACTTTACGCCGTCCAGACCCCTGTACATAAGGATATTGGTCTTCAATACATCTTCCAGCAGCGTAATGCAGCTCTGGGCCATAATCTCGCAGAGGATTACGCCGGGCACGATAGGATTGCCGGGGAAGTGGCCTCGGCAGAAGAAAGGATCTTCCGGAATAAGAAAGGTGGCATGGGCGGTTCCGTCGTCATCCATCCATGCCTTGTCTATCAGTAGCATCGGCTCCCTGTGAGGGAGAAGTTCCTGTATAGCCTCTTTATCCATTGTAAGGTCTGAAAGCTACGCATGCATTATGACCGCCGAAGCCGAAAGAATTGGAAAGTCCCAGGGTAAGGGGAGTCTTTACGGCTACGTTGGGGGTGTAGTCAAGGTCGCATTCCGGGTCCGGGGTGTCCAGGTTGATGGTGGGAGGGCATATGCCTTCCTTCAGGGCCAGAATGGTAGCAATGGCCTCCGCAGCACCTGCAGCGCCGAACATGTGGCCTGTCATGGACTTGGTGGAGGAGATATGGGCCTTGTATGCAAAATCGCCCAGGGCGGCCTTGCAGGCCAGGGTTTCGGCCAGGTCGTTCAGGTGGGTGCCCGTACCGTGTGCGTTTATGTACAGATTGTCCTTTGAAGGGTCGAAGTGAGCTTCTTCCAGGGCATCCTTGATGGAACGGGCCTGGGTGCTGGCGTCCGGACGGGGAGCTGTTGCGTGGTAAGCGTCGCAGGTATTGCCGTAACCTACAATTTCGCCGAAGATGGTAGCGCCGCGTTCAAGGGCATGATCCAGTGATTCAACAACAAGCACTGCGGCGCCGTCGCCCATCACAAAGCCCTGACGGTTAAGATTGAAGGGCAGGGAAGAGTACTTGGGATCGGTGGCGCGGGTGAGTGCCTTGGCATTATAGAAACCGGCTACGCCAAGCGGAATTGTGGCATGCTCGGAACCGCCGGCGATAATGGCATCGGCATAACCGTGACGGATGGCGCGATAAGCTTCGCCGATACAGTGGGACGATGTGGCGCAGGCAGTCACGATGTCCAGGCAGGGGCCCTTGGCCTGGTGCTTTATGGCAATGTGGCCGGCTGCGATGTTAGAGATCATTGTGGCAATGAAAAGCGGAGAAATCCACTTTCCGGTTGGATCTTCGATCATTTTTGCAGTTTCCCTGAACTGTACGTCAAAACCGCCGATACCGGAGCCCACATACACGCCAAGGCGGAAGGGGTCGATATTGGCGTTTTCGCCTTCCGTAACAAGCCCCGACTGCTGCACTGCCTGCCAGGCCGATGCCATGGCATACAGGGTAAAGTTGTCCTGCTTGCGGGCTAAGGGCTTGTCGATGCCGAACTTTTCCGGATCGAAGTCTTTCACTTTGCCTGCGAATGTGACGGGCATGTCCTTGAAGGATTCCACGAAATCGATTCCGCACACACCGTTGATAAGGTTGTTCCAGAATGTCTGGACATCCTGGCCTACGCAGGAGATGACTCACATGCCGGTGACAACTACTCTTTTAGGTTCCATATAGAATTACTTTTAAATCAATTTATTGGCTTGCGCCAGAAGTTTTTGGGCTCCGCCGATTATATCGTCCACAATTGCGGCGGCGGGTTCCACCTTGGTGAGCATTCCTGCCACTTCGCCTGCAAGGAAGCTGCCGCCGGCTAGGTCGCCGTCAAAGACGGCTTTGCGGAGCGAGCCGGTGCCGAAGGCGCGGATCTCGTCGTCCGTTATGTTTGGATCGGCCTCCATTTTGGCGAACTGCTTGGTGAATGGCGTTTTTAGGGCGCGGACTGCGTCGCCAAGGCTTTTGCCGGTTACCATTGTGCCTATGTCGGAAGCTTTGATAAGGCGCTCTTTGTACACCTGATGCACTTGGCATTCTTCGGCAAGCAGGAAGCGGGTGCCTACCTGCACTCCGCAGGCGCCAAGCATGAAGGCTGCGGCTGCGCCGCGACCATCGGCTATGCCACCGGCTGCCAGCACCGGAATATTCACTGCATCAACCACTTGCGGTACCAGGGCCATGGTGTGGGTGTCGCCTACGTGGCCGCCGGATTCGGCACCTTCCGCTATTACTGCCGTTGCGCCAAGCTGCTCCATCTTTATGGCGTATGCCACCGATGCCACCACAGGGATTACTTTAATTCCGGCCTTAAGCCAGCGCTCCATGTAGGGGGCAGGGGAGCCGGCGCCCGTTGTGACTATGCTAACGCCTTCTTCCACAACCAGATCGGCAATATCGGCCGCGTTGGGGGCGGCTAGCATTATATTTACGCCAAAGGGTTTGTCCGTGAGCTCACGTGCCTTGCGGATTTCTTCCCTTACGGCTTCGGTTCCGTAGTTGATGGACGAAATGAGCCCAAGGCCGCCGGCGTTTGAAACGGCCGCCGCCAGGCGGGAATCGGCAATCCATGCCATTCCCCCCTGAAAGATGGGCTTTTCTATCCCAAGTATCTTACAAATAATACTTTGCATTCCTGTAATAAAATGCAAAGATACGAAAATTATTTCTTTCTTCTCCTACGTTCGCGCACGCGATAGGCGCTTTCCACCATTAACTGGTCCTGGAAACAGCCGCGGGCCGCCAGGAAATTGCAGATGCACACCACCAGCGGGAAGATTGCGGTGAAGCTGAAAACGGGGCCTTCGAAGGTGAAATACATGTATGCCAGCCAGGCCTGCATGCCAAGGGCTATTACGCCGGAGAGCACCGCCAGGCGCATTTGCAGAATGCGGGATTTGAACACCACAAGGGCCAGCATCACAAGGAATATGAGGATGCCAAGGAGTATGCCGAAATATGGCTTCTGCAGCTGCCAGTAGGACACTTCCAGCAAGCCGTCCGGGTTGGCTACCGTATATGCATTGCTAAAACACATTGCCGCCAGAAGGCCGGCCGAAATGAGTAAATATAAGGTTTGAATTCTTTGCCACATAATTATCGTGTTTAGAGATTGCGAAGATAGTCAAAAAATGTTATATTTGTATGCTAAGCAGTAAAACTTAAATCTCATTATAATGAAACCTACCCTTTTAGTACTCGCAGCAGGCATGGGAAGCCGATACGGCGGTCTCAAGCAAATGGACGGCCTGGGCCCGAGCGGTGAAACCATCATCGACTATAGCATCCACGACGCAGTGGAAGCCGGTTTCGGTAAAGTAGTCTATATCGTCCGCGAAGCCTTCAAGGCCGATATGGAAGCCCACGTAAAACAGAGATACGCAGGCGTAAAAGCCAAAGACGGAGAGCCCCTGGAGTTTGTTTTTGTAACTCAGGAACTGAACAAGATTCCCGCCCCCTTTACCGTTCCGGAAGAGCGCGTAAAGCCCTGGGGAACAGCCCACGCCGTGCTAATGGCAAAGGATGTAATCCACGAGCCTTTTGCCGTAATCAACGGCGACGACTTCTACGGCAAAGAATCTTTCAAGATTCTGGCCGACTGGTGCCGCGCCCATGAAAAGACCAGCGGAGAGTACTGCATCATAGGCTTCGAACTGGAGAACACCCTCTCGGAAAACGGCAGCGTGTCCAGCGGAATTTGCTCATACGACAAAGATAACATCCTCACCGACATTGCCGAGCATCTGGAAATAGCAAAAGAGGCCGATGGAAAAGTGTACGGCAACAACTCCGTAACCGGAGAAAAACACGTAGAACTGGACGCCAAGGCCCTTTGCTCCATGAACATGTGGGGTTTCACCCCGGACTATTTCGTAAAGAGCGGCGAATCCTTCGTAACCTTCCTGAAGGAGCATCTGAAGGAGCCCAAGAAGGAATTCTACATCCCTTACGCAGTTGATGTTATCGTCAAGGGCGGCCAGGGCAAGTGCGAGGTTCTATCCACTCCTTCACACTGGTTCGGCGTAACTTACAAGGAAGACCGTCCCGGCGTTGTGGCAAAGTTCGCCCAGCTGGTAGCCGACGGTGTTTACACCAGCCCCCTGTATTGATATGGCCCCAACCCTGCTAAAGAAAGCCCGCAAGGTTAACAGTTACGACCTTTATGCCAACCACGCCTGGTATGTGCCGGGCGTGGGCGGTATGTTCGCCCTTTTTGCCTGGTTCCTGCTTGGCAATTTGCTTGGCACTGTTGTTACCGCCATTTTTGGAGCCTTCCTGCCTCCAACCGTTATAAGGGATTACAGCATGCTGGTGGTGTACCCGCTAAGTTTTTTGCCGCCCATGCTCTATGCTGCTCACAAGAGCCAGCGCAACAGCCTTTTCGAGCCCGGTTACAAGCTCAACAGCAGCCATTTCGGCCAGTTCACCGGCTGGCAAATCGCCCTTATCACCGTGGCGCTGTCCTTCGGCACCATGATATCGGCCGATCTTCCAAACTACTGGAACTTCAAACTTACCACCTCTTCTCCGGCACTCAAGCAGTTCTACGACCTTGTGGTGGAACTCATGGACCAGATGACCGGCGGTCCCGTCTGGAGCGCTTTCCTGCTCACAGCCATCTTTGCGCCCATTTTTGAGGAATGGCTGTGCCGGGGCATGGTCCTTCGCGGCCTGCTCACCCGTATGAGCCCCCGCTGGGCCATCGTCATAAGCGCCCTGTTCTTTGCCGTTATCCACCTGAACCCCTGGCAGGCCCTCAATGCTTTTATTATCGGCCTTATAATGGGTTATGTGTATTATAAGACCGGCTCGCTTTGGCTCACCATGCTCATCCATTTCGTGAATAACGGAACGTCCGTGGTGCTTTCTCAGATACCTGCTTTGGCCGATGCTGAGTATTGGATGGACATTATCCCCGGACCGGCTTACTATGCCATTTATTTTGGCGGCGTTGCCGTTTTGGTGGCTTGTTTCATGGCTTTCAAGCGCATTCCGCTGGAGCAGGAGCGTGGCAATATCGATGCTGTAGAACTTCAAATTGAAGCGTAGTATGGAACCGGAGGAAGAAGTAAAGAAAAGCCGTTGGGCTCTCCTAAAGCGCAGCGACCACAACTACCTAATTCCGTTTGTGATTGTAGTTACCACAGTTGTTGCACTGTGGCTTCTGTTCTTTGCCCACAACTCCGTCCTCAGCTGGATACGCGCCACCGTGGAGGTCAAGAACCAGGAAAAGGAAATGGCCCGACTCCAAAGCGAGATAGACCAGATGGAGCAGGAGATAGACAACCTCCGCAACAACCGCGATTCCCTTGAATCCTTCGCCCGCGATACCTACCACTTCGCCGCCCCCGGCGACGATGTGTACATAGTGGAGTAGAGGGCGCTTACGCTAAGCGGGCTGTGGCAAAGGCCATGCGGCGGGAGAATTCGGCGCGGCCGGTGAAGGAGAGGATGGCGGCTATGCCAAGGCCGCTGGCGCTGCCGGTGAGGGCCAGGCGCAGGGTGTTCATAACCTTGCCCATGGGGTATTCGCGCTCCTTGATGTATTCTTCCAGAACTGTTTCCAGGGTGGTAACATCCATGGCGCCCTTGTAGCTTTCGCAGATGTATTTGCATACATCCTGGCACATTTCCACGTGCTCCGGTTTCCAGAACTTATCTACGTCCTTTGCAAGGAAGGGGGCTGTAAGAGTGTCGTCAAACACTTTTGCGCGAGGATCTACCGGGCGGTTGGGATCCACGGGTTTTGTGGGCAATCCTGCTCCGGCCTTGATACCATAGGCCTCGAAGTCCTTGGGAGCTACAAAAAGCATGGAGGCAATGTCCCACATATCGGCCACAAATGTAGCGCGCTCTTTTACCAGTTCCACAACTGCTTCCACATACTCGCGGGTGAAGATGTGGTTGGCGAAATCGGCGCCGAAACCTTCAAAGCTTGCACCTGCGGTGAGTGCGCCGCAAGGGCAGTCAACTACCTGAATACCATGTGCTTCCAGAACCGGAATAAAGAGGTCCGTTAGCTGGGCGGTAGTCTTCATACGAAGGTATTCCTTGTTGAACCACTTGGCTTTTTCCACGTTGAAGCGGGCGCCGGATTTAATGACGCGCTCCAGCGAGAACACAGGAATAAGTTCCTCTATGGTATAGAGCTCACGCTCTCCGCCGGGGTTCCAGCCCAGGAAGGCCAGAAGGTTCACAAAGGCCTCCGGGAAATAGCCGTCCTCGCGGTAACCGCGGGACACTTCGCCGGTTTCCGGGTTTTCCCAGCGCAGCGGGAACACGGGGAAGCCAAGGCGGTCGCCATCTCGTTTGGAGAGCTTGCCCTTGCCGTCCGGCTTAAGCAGCAGGGACAGGTGGGCGAAGCGGGGCATGGTATCGGTCCAGCCAAATGCCTCATACAGAAGGTAATGCAAAGGCAGTGACGGGAGCCACTCTTCTCCACGGATAACCTCTGTGATCTCCATTAGATGGTCGTCCACAATGTTTGCCAGGTGGTATGTGGGAAGTTCATCGGCCCTTTTCCAAAGAACTTTGTCGTCCAGAGTGTCGGTGTTCACTTCCACGTGACCGCGGATAAGGTCGTCCATTTTTACCACGCGGTTAAGGGGCATCTTGAAGCGGATAGTCCAGTCTGTGGTGGTCTCCAGCAGGCGTTTTACCTCATCCTCGGGAAGGGTAAGGGAGTTGCGGAGCTCCATGCGGGACGCTGCATTATACATGAAAGTCTGGCCAGCAGCTTCTGCGGCGGCGCGGCGCTCGTTAAGGTCTTCGGCGCTGTCAAAGGCGTAATAGGCCCAGCCGGTTGCAACCAGTTGCTCGGCATACTGCCTGTATATCGGCCTGCGCTGGCTTTGCCTGTAAGGTGCATGCGGATGCTTGGGAGAAGCAACTTCCACCACCTTGCCGTTAGAGTCCACGCCCTCGTCCGGAATAATGCCGCACCAGTTAAGTGCTTCAATTATATATTGTTCCGCACCTGGCACAAAGCGATGCGAATCCGTATCTTCAATGCGGATAATGAAATCGCCGCCCTTTTGTTTGGCATACAGATAGTTATACAAAGCCGTGCGCACACCGCCCATATGAAGCGGTCCGGTAGGTGAAGGAGCAAAACGAACGCGAGTCTTTCTTTCCATATTAAAATGCAATTGAACTGCAAAGATAGTGAAAAATTCCTACCTTTGTGCCATGATTGGCAATGTACATATCATGGGCATAGTGAATCTTACGCCGGATTCGTTCTACGGAGCGTCGCGCGTAAGAGAGGCCGATGTAATTGCCCGCATTCAGGAAATGTTTGCCGATGGGGCCGATGTCATCGACCTTGGCGCCTGCTCCACCCGTCCCGGCTCTCCCCAGCCCTCACTCGAAGAGGAATGGGCCAGGCTGGGACCTGCGTTGCGGGAGATTAGGGGGTATAGCCCCAAAATCTCCATCGACACCTACCGTTCAGAAATTGTGCGCCGGGCATACGAGATTATCGGCCCGTTCATTGTCAATGATATAAGTGCGGGAAATATTGATGCTCAGATGCTTACAACCGTTGGACAGTTAGGGCTTCCTTATATTGCAATGCATATGCGCGGCACTCCGGAAAATATGCAGCAGTTTACCGATTACGCGGATATTGTGGCCGATGTTAAGGCGTATTTCCGGGAATTTGCCCAGCGTGCTGAAGATGCCGGTATCAAGGAGTGGATATTGGATCCGGGCTTTGGCTTTTCCAAAACGTTGGACCAGAACTACGAGTTGCTGTCACGCCTGTCTGAATTACGGGAACTTGGTCGAGAGATTCTAGTTGGCGTTTCTCGTAAAAGCATGATATACAAAAAGTTAAGCATTACGCCCGAAGAAGCACTCCCTGCTACCCAGGTGCTTCACCAAGCCGCCCTTGAACGCGGCGCCACCTGGCTCCGTGTCCACGACGTAGCCCCCGCAGTCCAAACCGCCCTTCTACACCAAACAATCGCTGGCGCTTAAATAGTTGATACTCAGTGTATTATACAATAGTAATCGTTCGAAAACCGAACGATTACTATACGTTAAGTGGCTGATACTCAGTGAATTAACCGCCAGCGCAAAAGCGCCACAGCGGCCCAAAAGCGGCCCAAAGCCTAGTGCTTGCGCCTAATGGCCGGGATATTTTCCAGGTCGGCTTTCTTTTCGCCGGGGCTGATGCAGAGGACGGGCTTGCGGTCGGTGGCGAAGTTGAAGTACTTGGCGTTTTCGGAGTTGTTGTATCCGATTTTGATGGTGTCGGACAGACCGGCGGGGAGGGAGACTTCTTCGCCGTGGACGGGGGTGTCCCACTCGAAGCCTTCGTCAATGATTACCAGATTGCCAAGGTCTTTGTTCAGGCCAAGGCCGCCTAGGTCCATGGTAAAGCCGGTTACTATGGCTGTTATGCGCACTTTGTCACCAAACTCGGGATCGTTGTCCCAGATGATGCCTTTCTTGAAGTGGTTGGCGGTTCCCGTGTAGTGGGATATCATGTCGTCAATCTTTTCAAGGTCGCTCATCTTGGCGCCGCGCTCGTTGTTGCCGGTGGTAATGTTGATGAGAACGTTCTTGGCGGTCTTCAAATCAAAGTCGTTCAGGAGCGGGCTCTCGAAGGCGCCCTTTACGGCGTCTTCCAGACGGTTGTTGCCGGTGCCTTCGCCGCTGCCCATGAGGGCCATGCCGGAGTTGCGCATCATCTTGCACACATCCTGGAAGTAAACGTTGATATAACAGGGGCAGCTTATAACCTCGATAATACCACGAACGGATGTAGCCAGAACCTCATCGGCCTTGGGGAAGGCTTCCTGGATAAGGGTGTCGCCAAAGAACTGATACAGTTTCTCGTTATTGATAATCAGGAGCGCGTCCACGTTTTTCTCCAGTTCGTGAATGCCGTCAACGGCCTTGGACTGGCTCTCGTTGCCCTCGTTCTTGAAGGGGATGGTAACAACTGCAACCGTTAAAATGCCGCGGTCTTTTGCCATTTTGGCAATGACGGGGGAAGCGCCGGTGCCAGTGCCGCCGCCCATGCCGGCAGTGATAAAGAGCATCTGGGTGTGGTTATCAAGCACTTTGCGGGCAATCTCGTCCTGGGCTTCCAGGGCGGCGTTGCGACCGGCGGTGGGATCGGTTCCAGCACCAAGGCCGTTCTGGCCCAGCTGGATCTTGACGGGCACTTCGCTGGTTTGCAGCGCCTGGGCGTCGGTGTTGCAAACTATGAAGCTGCAACCATGTATGTTCTGCCTGTACATGTAGTTCACGGCATTGCATCCGCCGCCGCCTACACCTACAACCTTGATTATGGCATTTTCCTGTGACCAGTCGTTAGGAACGATGGGATTTTCA
Organism: Bacteroidales bacterium; assembly: GCA_017962065.1. Taxonomy (GTDB): domain Bacteria; phylum Bacteroidota; class Bacteroidia; order Bacteroidales; family UBA932; genus Cryptobacteroides. The sequence goes on along the minus strand of JAGCWB010000065.1, from coordinate 1,062 downwards.
AAATCGTAATTCATCTCTTATACCTCCTTATTGGCTTCGTCATATACTTTCAGGGCTGTCTGCTCTACCTTGCTCCAGAAGATGGAAAGGAATCCGGTGCCTTCCTTCTTGGGAACTTTCACCTTCTTCACCTTAGGCTCGGCCTTGGGCTTTTCTTCCTTGGGAGCCTCGGGGCCGAATTCTTCCGGTGCAAAGAGCATGTCGTCGGGCACGGTGGGGGTCTCGTTGGTCACTTCCACTTCCACCATCTCTTCTTCCTCAGGTTCAACTGGTTTTTCGGGCATGGTCACGCAGTCGGGCAGATGGTCTTCCTTGGCTGCAAGCACCATACCGATGGCCGATGTTGCCGATGTGGAATAGACTCCGCTGCCAACGGAGGCCGAGAACATATAGCGGGGATAACCTTTGCGCACCTCATAGCCGGAAATGTCCTTGATGAGCGGAATGAAGTTGGCAAGTTCGGCGCTGCCGCCGGTTACGACCAGGCCGCTGCGCAGGGAATTCTGCAGGCCGCTTTCCTGGATGTAGAATAGCACAGCCTCGATAATCTCACGGCACCTGCAGTCGATAATCTCGGAAATATAGCGCACCGGAACCTCCTTGAACGGCGGCTCAAGACGGATCTGCAGCACCTTCTCGCTAAGAGAAGCAAGCTTTCCAGGCATGCATGCGCCAAAGCGGCGCTTGATCTTTTCGGCCAGATCTTCGGAAATTGAGCACTCGGTACGTATGTCGTTAGTAATAACCTTGCCCGCAAAGGGTATGGAAGCATAATAACGCATTATGCCGCCGTGATAAATGGATACGGAAGTTACACCTGCGCCGATGTCAATCAGGGCTACGCCGCTGGCCATTTCGTCCTCGGTGAGAACGGCCTTTGCAACCACCTCCGGAAGGAAATACTTCTTGGCAATTGCAATGTCAAGCTGGTTGAAGATCTTGTCAAGAGCAGTAGTGGCGCTGCGGTTGCCCACGAACACCTTGAAATTGCCCTCCAGCGACGAGCTCAGGGTGCCCACAACCTCGCTTTCCACCAGCTGGATTTCATCGTCAATAGAGAAG
>JAGCWB010000064.1 GCA_017962065.1 Bacteroidales bacterium | reverse complement strand
TATTGTCAAAGATCATTTGCGCGCCCCTCAAGTGGGCAAAAAATCCCGTTGTCTTTCAAACGGGACTGCAAAGGTAGTAATTATTTTTTACCTGACAAATTTTTTGGCAAAAATATTTACAAAAAGTTTTTGGGCTATTCCTGGGCGAACAGGGACACTATGTTCAGCACCACCTGACTGGCCTTTTCCATGCTTTCCAGAGGCAGGAATTCCATTTTTCCGTGGAAGTTGTGACCGACGGCAAAGATGTTGGGACATGGCAGGCCCTTGAACGACAGGTTCGCGCCGTCGGTACCGCCGCGGATGGGCTGGATCTTAGCCTTTACGCCGGCCATTTCCATTGCCTTCACTGCCTTATCTATAATATGGTAGTGAGGTTCTACCTGCGCGCGCATATTATAATATTGGTCTTTCACCTCCAGTTTTACCGTTCCTTCACCGTATTTGGCGTTCATGAAATCGGCGATCTGGCCGATGAGAACTTTCTTGGCCTCGAACTTGGCACGGTCGTGATCCCTTATGATGTAGGCAAAATCGGCCTCCTCTACTGCGCCCTTGAAGGAAATGAGGTGGAAGAAGCCTTCGGAGCCGTCGGTGAATTCCGGACGCTGGTCTACGGGCAGCATGGCGTTGAATTCCTGGCCGATGATGATGGCGTTGTGCATCTTGCCCTTGGCATAGCCGGGGTGCACGTTGCGGCCCTGGACATGGATTTTCGCACTGGCGGCGTTGAAGTTCTCGAACTCCAGCTCCCCTATCTCTCCGCCGTCCATGGTATAGCCGAAATCGGCCCCGAAACGTTTTACGTCAAATTTAACTACGCCGCGGCCAATCTCCTCGTCCGGGGTGAAGCCTATCTTTACCGGACCGTGCTTGAACTCCGGATGCTCCACCATGTACTGGACGGCATTCATTATCTCGGCCACGCCGGCTTTGTCATCGGCCCCGAGAAGGGTGGTGCCGTCGGTGGTGATGAGGGTCTGGCCAACGTACTTTAGCATTTCCGGGAATTCTTCCGGTTTCAGTTGCAGGCCGGGCACGCCTTTGAGGTCTATGGCGCCGCCGTCGTAGTTCTTTATGATCTGCGGCTTTACGTCCTTGCCGCTGGCGTCGGGGGCCGTATCCACATGGGCGATGAATCCCACGGCGGGCACTTCCTTATTTATATTAGAAGGTATGGACGCCATCACGTAGCCATATTCGTCCAGGGTTACCTCCACGCCCAGGGCCTCCAGTTCGGCCTTTAGCATTTTCAGAAGGTCAAGCTCCTTTGCGGCCGACGGCTGGCTCTCCGACTCCTCGTTACTCTGGGTGTCAACGCTCACATAGCGTAAAAAACGGTCTAAAATCTTTTCCATTTATTTCTCGGTTTTCATGGATGCGTAAATCATGTAGGCGATGATGCCAATGAATGGAATTATTGCCACAGCTTCGCCGTAGTTGGCGGCCCAGTCGGACAGGTACAGGTCCACGTTGGCGAATTTGAGGATTGCGCTCACAACGCCCATGAGGGCGCCGCCGGCGATGAAGCCGGAAGTGATGAGGGTGCCTTTTTCCATGCGGGCGGAATTAACGGCTGCATCCTTGGAGCGGGTGCTCACAAACCAGGAGATGGCGCCGCCAACCAGCAGGGGCAGGTTAAGGTCGATGGGGATGAACATACCCAGAGCAAAAGGCAGGGCAGGCACTTTGCAGAAATTGAGCACCAGCGCAATTGCGGCGCCGATTCCGTAAAGCAGCCAGGGTGCGCCGCCGCCGGAGAACATGGGCTGGATAACAGCCGCCATTGCATTGGCCTGGGGAGCCACCAGGGCATTGTCCCCGGTGAAACCGTAAGTCTTGTTAAGGACCAGCATTACGCCGCAAACGGTAACGGCCGATACAGCCACGCCCAGGAACTTCCATCTTTCTTGCACCTTGGGCGTAGAGCCAATCCAGTAACCTATCTTGAGGTCCGTGATAAAAGATCCCGCCACTGAAAGTGCCGTGCAAACCACGCCGCCTATAATCAGCGCCGCAGCCATGCCGGTATTGCCCTTAAGACCAACGGCCACAAGGATGAGCGAAGCAATGATCAGCGTCATAAGTGTCATGCCGCTCACAGGGTTGGAGCCCACGATGGCAATGGCATTTGCCGCCACGGTAGTGAACAGGAAGCTGACTACGGCAACAATTATAAGTCCCACCAGTGCCTGCCATACATTCTCAACGACTCCGCCAAATGCGAAGAAGGCAAAAATAGCCAGCAGGGCTATCACAACGCCAAAGACGATGGTCTTCATGGGCAGGTCTTCCTCCGTGCGGAGCGGCTTGGCATCCGAGGCCCCGCCTTTGCGCTTGAACTCGGAAACGGCCAGGCCGGCAGCGCTCTTGATCACGCCAAAGCTTTTAACAATGCCGATGATACCGGCCGTAGCGATACCTCCGATGCCGATATGACGGGCGTATGTCTTGAAAATCTCTTCCGGAGCCATCTGGCCCACGGTGGTGGTGATGCCGGTGCCCATAAGGTCAATCGCATCGGCACCACAAATGAGGTTCATCAGCGGAATGATCACCAGCCAAACAAGCAGCGAACCGCAGCAGATGATGAATGAATATTTAAGGCCGATGATATATCCAAGGCCAAGCACGGCGGCGCCGGTGTTCATCTTCAGTACCACCTTGGCTTTATCGGCCACTACTGCGCCCCAGCCCATTACGGTGGTTGAGATGGTCTCGGCCCAGGTGCCGAATGTGGCTACGCAAAAGTCGTACAGACCGCCGATGAGTCCGGCGGTGATCAGGGTTTTGGCGCTGGAGCCGCCGCTTTCACCACTGATGAGCACCTGCGTTGTGGCAGTTGCCTCCGGGAAAGGATACTTTCCGTGCATTTCCTTCACGAAGTACTTGCGGAAGGGAATGAGGATAAGTATGCCCAGCACGCCGCCGAGCAGCGAACTCAGGACCATTTGCCAGAAGCCCACCTCGACGCCCAGGATATAGATGGCCGGCAGGGTGAAAATTGCACCCGCCACCACAGCGCCGGAGCAGCCGCCTATACTTTGGATAATGACATTCTGCGGAATTCCCTGCTTTATGCCGATGGCACCGGTAAGGCCCACGGCAATGATGGCAATGGGAATTGCAGCCTCGAACACCTGACCCACCTTGAGGCCCAGGTATGCAGCGGCTGCGCTGAACAGTATTACCATTAAAATGCCCAAGGCCACCGAATAAGGGGTGGCCTCTGCATATTTCTTGTGCGGATCCAGGAGAGGTACGTATTCCTCACCCGGCTTTAACTCCCGGTGAGCATTCTCCGGGAGCGCAACGGGCTTTTTCTCCTCCATGGGCTAGCTCTCCTGAATTTCAAACAGGTTTAGGAAGCCGGTCATCATGAACACCTGGCGAATCTCGTTGTTGATGTCGCGCACAATCACCTTTCCGCCCTTGGCTGCGGCGGCTTTACGCACTGTGAGGAAAATACGCAGTCCGGAGCTGCTTATGTATTCCAGGTTCTTGCAGTCAAGAACCAGAGTTTTGTCGGCTTTGTCCAGCAGGGGCTGAAGTGCAGTTGCAACTTCCTGGGAAACCGACGTGTCCAGACGACCGATAAGCTGGGCGGTCATCACGTTTTCGTTTTCAATGATCTTTACTTCCATGGTTATGCTAATTTTTTTGTCATCGTGAGAATGTTCTTACCGTCATCGGAGCGGGTGTAGGTAACCTCGTCCATGATGTTGCGGACAAGGAAAATGCCAAGTCCGCCTATGGGTCTTTCGTCCAGGTTCAGCGAAATATCGGCTTCCGGGGCGGCCGTAGGGTCGAACGGAATGCCGTTGTCGGACACTATGAACTGCAGGCTGTCCTTACGGACTATGGCTTCTATGTCCACAAGTCCGTCGGAACCCTTTGGATATGCATACATGATTACGTTGGATACGGCTTCTTCCAGTGCAAGGTTTATGCTCATGGTAAGGGCCACATCCAGTTTAGCGGCATCGGCCACTGCTTCCACAAAGTCGGCCAGCTGGGGTATCTGCTGGATGTCGTTGTGGAGAATCAGGTGCCTTTCCGTCTCTTCCGAAACATGATTATTCATAAAGCGTATGTATAACATTGTAAGGTCGTCGCTTTGGTCGGCCTCTTTTACGAAGGCCTTTACAGCGTCGGTCATGGCCTGAATCTGCTCTCCGGAGCAAAGATTTGCATTTAGGGCCTTGTACATCCTTTCCTCGCCGAAGAGTTCGTGCGTTGCGCTCTCGGCTTCCGTAAGGCCGTCCGTGTACAGGAACAGGCCGGTGCCGCATTCAAGATCAACTTCCTGTTCGGTGAAGGACATTTCCGTTAGCACGCCAAGCGGGAGGTTGGGAATGACGTGAAGCTCCGCGTTTCCGCCCTTGCCAACCAGAACCGGAGCATTGTGACCCGCATTGCAGTAGCGCAGGTGACCGGTCTTGAGGTCCAGCACGCCGCAGAACATGGTGACGAACATGTTGGTCTCGTTCATATCGGCCATACTGTTGTTGATTGACGTCACTATGCGCTGAGGGCTCTTTTCATGGGCCGATACGGTGCGGAACAGGCTTCGTGTAACCGCCATCACCAGGGATGCAGGCACGCCCTTGCCGCTTACGTCGCCTATGCAGAAGAAGAGTTTTTCTTCCCTTATGTAGAAGTCGTACAGGTCTCCGCCAACTTCCTTGGCCGGGACCACGGCTGCGTACATATCAACGTCCCCGCGCTCCGGATAAGGAGGGAAAATCTTTGGAATCATGGACATCTGTATACCGCGGGCAACCTGCAGCTCTCCTTCCATGCGGCTCTTGTTCAGCTCAACTTCCTGCATTTTCCTCTGGCTCTTTATCATAAAAAACAGGATAATAATGAGCATGGCTATGCCGATAATCTGCAGCACAATGACCATGCGGCCTATGCGGTTGACTTCGCCGTAAACTTCTTCTTCCGGGATAACTATTGACATGGCCCAGCCGGTGCGGTCCACTGAATCGAAGAAGAGGTACTGGCTCTTTCCTTCCAGATTTACGCTGGCCCTGCCGGATTCGCCGGAGAGCAGCGCGCGGTTGATGCCCTCGAAGGATTCGGCATCGCCCGTAAGGTGGGCCAGGTCCTCGATGGTATGGTTCATTACCAGGGTCTCGGCCGGGCAGGCCATGATCCGGCCCTCGCGGCTGACCAGCATGCTGAATGACGAAGGATAAACCTTCACGTTGTCCATCATCTCGGCCAGCCAGTCCAGGGAAACATCGGCCGTAAATACTGCCACGTTGCCTTTTTTGTCTTTTACCGGTACCGAGTAGGTTGTCATGAGCATGTTGCCTCCGCCTTCGTCAAAGTAAGGCTCCGACCAATAGCCGCTTCCAAGGCCGATGGGGCTAAGGAACCATTCCTGGTTCTTGTAATCGTATTCTTCCGTTGCCAGGCTGGACGTGAGAATAACGTTGCCCTCCTGGTACGAATACGGGGCCAGGTTTTTGTCTTTGAGCGCCACGGTGGAACCGCATATTACCGGATTGGTGGCAACCAGCCTGGTTGTTATGGCTAGGAGGCTGTCTGGTTTGCCAAGCTGCTGTTCTACGCTCCAGACGCTGTTGCGCACAGCCGTTTCCACCTGGTCCATCACATTCAGGATTTGCAGTTCCGTGGCTTTAAGCTGGCCTTCCGCCCTTTTGTTGGCTTCGGCCTCAAGCACCCTGTGCGTAAAATTGTATTGCAGAAGGGACGTAGCCTCCAGGGCGACGATGGCAACTATGACTATGATCAGACCACCGTTGGCTGCCCGCCTTGTTGCACTGTCCAGAGATTTTTTCCTTGCCATCAGATTATTCCTTTAAGAAATTCGCGGAACTCCGGCATGGGGCACTTGGTGTCCCTTTCTATGATAAGGGTCTTGAGACCTACGTAAGGGCCCAACTCCTCCATGATGTCCTTCATGGGCCTGTCCGTGCCGAAATATACGGGGGCAAAGTAGTCCCAGAACTTCATGGCTACGGACTTTGGCATGTGGAAAGCGTCCTGGATGAAGGCCTCGTCGCTTACATAGCAGCAAAGATAAACCATTGCCACGTCGAAGAAGTTATAACCGTATGAGAAATCGCCCAGGTCTATGAAATAGCGTTTGTCGCCCACGAAGATGGCGTTGCCGTACTGCAGGTCCCCGTGGATTGCAGTGTCCGTTTCCGGAGCATCGGCAATGAATTTTGCCAGGGCGTCCTTTTGTGCGGGCGTGAAGAACGGATTCTCTGACAGAAGGCGGAAGTAACGGTCTTTTACGCACTCGAACTTTGTGGTGTCCACATGCGTATTGTGCAACTGGATGCACATCTGGGCAAATTCCGTGGCGTATTTTTCCACATTTTCGGGATCATCGCCCACTGCACGGGCATAGGATTTCTTGCCCAATATGCGGCGGAAACGGATGCCGTAGCGCACGCCGTCGGTTACATATTCGCCCGGCTCCGGAGTAGGGATACCAAGCTCATACACCTTGCGGGCCATGATCATCTCGTCCAGGGGTTGTTGGATTTTCCCCGGATTGTACAGTTTCATCATCACGCTTTTATCGGTGCGATGATCGAAACTTTCTCCGTTGGCGCCACCGCCGGAGAGGACGTAATCGTCCAGATTAATCTTTATTGCCTCCATTATTTTGCAAAAACTTGATCGATGAGACTTACGAATTCTTTGTACGCGAACGTATCTTTTAGTTCGCTCAGGGAAGCGGCAAGGCCCCTGTAATGCCACTCGTGCTCTTTTGGATCCGTCACATGGAAAATTTTCCACAGCGCTTCTCCCTTGGCAGCATAGTCCCTGGCGATGGCGCGCATGTTGGAGAGTTTGTCCCCCATTGCCACTATCTTGGCATCGTGCGGAGCGGCGGCAAGACGGTCTATGGCCGCTTGCTTGCGGCCGTGCCAGCTCTCTTCCTCGCTTACACCTTCTACCATGACGTCGCTTTCCGCTACCACCAGATCGGCAATTCTGTCGCCGAATTCGGCCCTTATTTCATCGGCCGATATATCCGTGTCTTCCACCACGTCGTGAAGGGCGGCGGCGGCAAGAAGCTCCTGATCCGGAGTTATTGTGGCCACTATCTCCACGGCTTCCATGGGGTGCACTATGTAGGGAAAGCCTTTTCCGCGGCGTTCCGTGCCGGCATGCGCTTTAACGGCAAAGATGATTGCCCTGTCCAGCAGCTCTGTATCCAAAGGTTTGTTTGCCATACTAAAATTTGTTCATGAAAGGTAGGTCCTTTACGTCCTCCAGCATCATATCGGCCATTATTTCGTTGCTGTCCGACTCCCCGTTAAGCTCGTCGAAGAATAGCTTGAGGTCACGCTTGCCGCCGCCGGAGCGCAGGATTTGCGTAATGCAAATATTCTGCGGGGCAAGGGAAGACGATATGATGTCCAGGTCCGTAAGGCTTATCTGGTAACATGCAAAACTGTATGCCGCCTCCGTATTGTCTTTTAGCATCTTATTGATGTCGCCCAGTGTATGGCAGCCCATGAACTTGAAGATGCCGGCGTAATTCATCAGGTTAACTTCCTGGATTTCGGCCTGGTTTACGGCGGCGATGCGCTTGTTGAGGGCATCGAAGGGGCGGATTGACAGATACTGGCGGAAAGTATCGGCATCCAGAGGGACATCGTCCAGATTGCCGGAAGCTACGAGTGCCTGCACACGACGGCGGTAGTCCGTAATTTCGATTCGGATTTTGCTGAACTGTTCATCGGCCAGCTCCAGCATGCCGGCCAGGCGATTAAGGTTGCGAAGGTATTCGCGGGGCACTTCCACGCCTGATTTATAGCCGATATCGTGGTTCATATTGGCCCAGGCGTGCTGCAGGACGGTTCTCATCTGAACCTCGAAACGGTAAGGGAAGCCTTCATATCGGCAAATGAAGTGCAGCGAAAGATAGCCGAAGCTGTCCACCTGCAGCAGCTTGCGCTTGTCCACCGAATTCTCCCAGTCTATGTCGAAGAGCCTGTCCACGGCCGATGCAACTTTGTCCACATCATCGCTGTAGAAGGTGATTACTCTTAGTCCTACGATATCGGTGATATCGGCCAGGGTGGCATATTTGGCGCCTTTTAGCTCCAGCTTGCCTGCCAGGGACTTTTCCGTTTTGACGCGATGCTCTATTGACGCCACGATGAGCCCGGAATCCTCAAAAATCTTTTTGAGCATGCCGTGGAAGGTGTCCGCAGCTTTTTCAAACTTCGGAAGATTCGCTCTGTATTCCTCTAATATAGCCTGACAATGGGCGTCAAGCGGGTAATTTACCTCTGCCATTTGCACTGTTGCAGTTATTCTTACAAATATAGATATATTTGAGTAAAATGCAAAAGGCGGTTGTGGCATTTCTTGCTCTTTTCGGGCCGAAGCTGTAATTTTTTTATTTTAATTGTTGCAGATTCCAAAAAAAGTCGTACATTTGCAGTCCCGTTTTCGGGAACATTGAGATATGGTGTAATGGTAGCACTACAGATTCTGGCTCTGTCAGTGAGGGTTCGAGTCCTTCTATCTCAACTTTTTTTGTGCCTTATACGGTACGGCGGGGTAGCTCAGCTGGTTAGAGCGTCGGATTCAT
>JAGCWB010000063.1 GCA_017962065.1 Bacteroidales bacterium | reverse complement strand
TGACGCCCTGGAGAAGTCCCTTGATATGGACAAGGAAACCTTCCTGCGCCTGAAAAAGGACGAGATTGTTCCCTTCATCGAAGAAGAAATCCTGGTGCGCTACTACTTCCAGGAAGCCGGCATCCAATCCCGCATCCTCTACGACGAGCATCTCCACAAAGCCCTGGAGCAGCCGGCAATAAGCTGGTAAGGGGGGGCTAAATCAGCGAAATAAGCAGATACACAAAATGGGCGATTATGCCTGCGCAGAGGCCGGCTATGGCGTGTGCGCCGATGGCCTTGGAGATGACTTTGCGGTAACCGAGGGAGTCCAGCATGGCTGTGTGGGTGGAGAGGAAGCCGCTCCAGCACATGCCGATAGCGGTGAACACTGCAATTGCGTTGCCGTCCAGGATACCGGCCAGGTTAAATGTGGGTAGCAGGCCAAGTGAAGCACCAACTGCGCCAAGGGCAGTCATGGGGAAGGCGATGAGCCTCATGTCCTGAAAACCGAACAGCCATTCGAACACCCAGTGAATCTTTTCCGCCAGCCAGGGCAGTACGGGAACGCCCTGGGAGGAGGAGCCGTCATACACGCCGCCCTCGCCGGGGCCGAAGGTTAACATGATAACGGCTGTGGTGATAATGAGCACGCCGGGAATGATTTGCATGCCAAGATCTACACCGTTCTTGCCGCCGTCCAATATGGCGTTAAGAAAGCGCATGAAATAACTTTTGTCGTTATCCTTTTCATCCTCAACTATTTCCGGCTTCACATCCTCGGCAAGATGTTCCTGCACAGGGGTATCCAGTTCCGGATATGCTTTGAGGCAGCGGCGCTGCATGATGCGAGTGGAAATGACCGAGCCGCAGAAAGCGCCGAAAAGACCCACCAAAGCGCCCGTTACCTGTCCGTAGCCGATCATGGTTACTATAACCACGAAACCCATACCGAAAGCGGTACCAAAGTTGGTGAGCGAAATAAGCTGATACTTTTTGAAATATGAGCTGAAAGTCTTGTCCTTGGAAAGTGCAATTATGGCCGGATTATCGGAAAGGAAGGTCATAACCGCACCTAGGGCGGCAACGCCCGGGAGGTTATATATCGGCTTCATGAGCGGCCTCAGGAACCTTTCCAGCAGCGTTACAACGCCAAATTCCGACATCAGTTTTGACAGTGCGCCGGTGAGCACCGTAATACCCATAAGGTAGAACACCGTGTTTAGAAGCAGGTCGTGTGCGGTGTTCATAATGGTTTTAAGCATATTTCCGCTGCCCATGACCGAGCCAAGCAGCGTGAAAACCACTATTAAGGAAGTAAGGAGAACCAGGGCTTCAACCGTAGATCGGCGAAGACGAAACTTATTCATACTGAATTATCTGATTATGGGTAGAACGAATGTGAGGCCCAGGGAGGCGCGGAAAAGATTGGTTTCGCTTTCCGTATATGCGACGGCATGAAGCCTTATATCATTATTGGCCAGAGGGAAGAATTCAAGACCGCCCCCGCCAAAGAAATAGCGTTCCCCCGGAGTAAGGGTGAGGTCGTATGCCACGCCGTTCGGGTCCACGTTCACGGCATCGTTATAATCGGCCCCGCCTTTGGCGAAAATCTTGAATTTGGAGCCCAGCTTGACCTCCAGTCTGGCGCATATGCTGCCGTCGAATCCCGCCTTTTTCTGAATTAGCGAACGGCGGTACATAAAATCCAGTTCCAGTGCAGCGGGACCAACCTCGAAACGGTTTCCAAGGCACAGGTAGCCCATTTGATGGTGGTAAGGGTCGTCCATCCAGTTTATGCTCCAGAGGGTGTTCCACCATGAGGCAATATGTCCGGCCCAGTAAAGGTTGAGGCAGTAAACGTTAGGATTACCGTCGTGAAAAATGGAACTTGTGCACTGCAAGATGAATTGCTGGTCAGGAGCCGGATTATACATTATTGATCCGCCAATGGCATACACCTGCGGAACTTGGTTGCAGAAGCCGTTCCAGTAGTAAACGTCTATGGGGGCGTCGTCCCATTCATAGCCACCAAGCATAATGGGCAGTTTGCCGCCCTGTATGCTCCATTTAGGGTTAATATGCCAGGTAAGAGAAAGTATGTCGGTGGCGTTGAGGGGATTCTTGGGATCGTAAATGGGCTTGGTGAAACGCTGACGCAACCTGAAAGAAAAATGCTGGCCGATATGTCCCTTGACGTGCAGGTTAAGGAACTCTCCGTTCATACTGAGCTTTTTGCCGTTAAGCTCGGCGCTGCCTCTGGCTTCGAAATATACAGTCTCTATCTGAGCCGATGCAAAAAGGCCAGTAGAGAGCAGTAGTAATATGGTAATGATGGTTTTTCTCATCAAGTTTGCGGTTAGCAGCACAAAGATAGCAATTAATTGCGTACCTTTGCAGCCTATGCAGAAAAATCAGTTGGAAATAATGGCGCCTGCCGGCAACTTCGGATGCCTTACGGCAGCAATAGAAGGTGGAGCCAATTCCGTGTACTTTGGAATCGGCCATCTTAATATGCGTTCACACTCGGCAAATAATTTTTGCCGGGAAGACCTGCCGGAGATTATGCGCATTTGCCGTGCGTACGGAATCAAGGCCTATATGACGCTGAATATCACCCTTTACGGGGAAGACCTGCAGGCGGCATACGACACACTGGATACTGCCAAAGCCGCCGGCGTAGATGCCATTATTGCGTCCGACATGGCCTGCATCCTGTACTGCCGTAAAATCGGCCTGGAGGTGCATATTTCAACGCAATTAAGCATTTCCAACATAGAATCTCTGCGTTTTTACGCACAATGGGCCGATGTTGTGGTGCTGGCCCGTGAACTGAACCTGGGGCAGGTCAAGGAGATTCACGATGCCATAGTGCGGGAGAATATCTGCGGCCCTTCCGGAAAACTGGTGCGTATTGAAATGTTTGCTCACGGATCCTTCTGCATGGCCGTTTCGGGCAAGTGCTACCTGTCTCTGGCCGCTTACGGGGAAAGCGCCAACCGCGGCAACTGTCTGCAGGCCTGCCGCCGTGGCTATCTGCTGACGGACTACGAGACCGGTGAGGTAATTCACGTTGACAATAAATACCTTATGTCGCCCAAAGACCTCTGTACCATAGACTTTATGGACAAGTTCGTGGAGGCCGGCGTAAAGGTATTCAAGATTGAAGGCCGCGCCCGCAGCGCCGATTATGTAAAGATCACCACCGAGTGCTACCGCCAGGCGGCCGATGCCGTAGCCGACGGCACCTACACTCCGGAATACGGTGCTGCAATGAAAGACAAGCTTGCCACCGTGTTCAACCGAGGATTCTGGGACGGCTACTACCTTGGCGCCCGAATGGGAGAATGGAGCGCGAAATACGGCAGCAGCGCCACCCGAACCAAGATTTACGTTGGCAAGGTAACCAACTGGTTTGCAAAGCTTAACGTGGCCGAACTGCAGATAGAAACCCGCGACCTCCACCGTGGCAGCGACCTTGTTTTCATAGGCAACACCACCGGCATGCTGGAAATGAAGCTGGAAGACTTAAGGGTAGACTTTGAACCGGCCGAAGTAGCCCGCCAGGGCGTCCGCTGCTCCGTAGCCGTTCCCCTTGACTCCATGCCAGTGGACCACGTAACCCCCGACTCCACCCCCGGCGAACGCATCCACCCCCGCCGCGGCGACAAAGTCTATATCTGGACTACCGTTTCCTAGCCCTACCCCAACGTGTTCCGAAGGTCCAATAGCTGGGACCTTCAGAACACAGTTGCATGTTTGTAGTGGGCGTTTCCGTCGCCGCATCCCTCATTTTTGGCCTTTTTTGCGGGATGACGAGTCGCGACGACCTGGCGTCCCGCGTTTTTGGCCTTTCTTGCGGGATGGCGCGTCGCAAACAGGTGCGGAAGCGCCGCGACTAGGGACGGAAGCGTCGAGAACAGGCGCCGGCGGAGCCAGCACTTCCAGATCTTCTTCTATCAGTTCGTAGTCCAGGAGTTTTTGCTCCAGGGAGGTGCCTTTTACGCGGATGCGGACGGGGTCCCCAAGGCGGATGGAGCGATGTGTGCGGCGGCCGACGGCGCGGTAGCGTTCTTCGTCAAAGATGAAGAAGTCGCTCTTTAGTGTGCGGAAAGGGACCATGCCTTCAATCTTGGTGGGTTCAATCTCAACGTATATCCCCCACTCCGTAATACCGGAAACGTGGCCGTCAAACTCCTGCCCAACCTTGTCCTGCATGAATTCAACAAGTTTGTACTTGATGCTCTCCCTTTCGGCCTCTGCTGCAACAACCTCACGCTCCGAAGCGTGCTTGCACTGCATGGTATAATAGTCCAGCGAGGCCGATTCCCCGCCGGCCAGATACTTGGCCAGAAGCCTGTGTACCATCATGTCCGGATATCGGCGGATGGGTGAGGTAAAATGCGTATAGAAGCGGAATGCAAGGCCGTAGTGGCCAATATTATCGGTTGAGTAACATGCCTTTGCCATGGAGCGCAGGGCCAGCATCTGGATTGCGGCAAGTTCCGGTTTGTCCTTGGCTTCGGCCATGAGGGTGTTGAGGGTTTTGGAAACATCCTTGCCGTTTTCTATGGAACCAACCTTGTAGCCAAAGTGGCCGGCGAAGTCGCGCAGGCCGGAGAGCTTTTCCAGATTGGGCAGATCGTGCACGCGGTACACGAATGTTTTGGGCTTAGACGCTGCCCGGCCGCCCATTTTGCCATTGGTCGCAACAAATTCGGCCACGCTCCTGTTGGCCAGCAGCATGAACTCTTCTATGAGCCAGTTGGATTCCTTGGAGAACTTCTGGTGCACGCCTATGGGCCTTCCAACCTCGTCGATATCTACCTTCATCTCCGGCCTGTCAAAGTTCACGGCACCGGCGTCGAAGCGCTTTTTGCGAAGCTTCAGAGCAAGTTTGTTCAGGGTCAAAATGGCTTCCTGAAGATCCACACATACGTCTTCTGGTTTGGCGCCTTCAATAATTGATTGCGCCAACTCATAGTCAAAACGGTAATCCGAAACTATCTCCGTGCGGCCGAACCATTGGTTCACCACCCTTGCCAGAGGCGTAATTTCGAATACTGCCGAAAAAGTCAGTTTTTCTTCATGCGGACGCAGGGAGCAAAGCTTGTTGGAAAGCTTTTCCGGAAGCATGGGAACAGTGCGGTCCACAAGATATACAGACGTACCGCGAGCCTGTGCTTCACGATCTACTGCGGTATCCGGACGCACGTAGTACGTTACATCGGCAATATGGACGCCAACCTCGTAATTCCCGTTGTCCAGCGGGCGGAAACTTAGGGCATCGTCGTAGTCTTTGGCGTCCGTGGGGTCTATAGTAAAGGTTAGGACGCGGCGGAAATCCATACGGCCTTTGCGGTCTTTCTCCGTAATCTCTTCCGGAATCTTATCGGCCGCATTCTCCACCGATTTTTCAAAGCGGTACGGCAGGCCGAATTCGGCCAGTATGGCGTGCATCTCCGTCTCGTTCTCACCGGGCATGCCAAGGATATCGACCACGTGGCCGCGGGGGCAGTTGTCTCCCCTCTCCCAGCCGTCCACCACTGCGGCCACTTTCATGCCGCGGGCGGCGTTTTTGGGCACCGGAACCTCTATGTCGTAGGGCATGGTCTTGGAACTCATGAGCACCCATGCCTGCCTTCCAACTATGTGCAGAATACCCACAAAAGGCTTTTTAGAACGCTCCAGAATGGCCACTATCTCTCCACTGCGGCGCTTAGCGTTTTCCGTACGTTCCTGCGTGACGGCAACGCGCACGATATCTCCGTGAAGGGCACCGCGGGTCTTGTGGGCCCTGACGTAAACATCTTCCTCCTGGCCTTCAATTCTCACAAAGGCTATCCCGTCGCGGGTCATCAGAACCTTTCCCTCGTACTCGGGAATGACGCGTGCCTTCCTCTTTTCTACTTTTTTCTTGCGTCTGGACATATTTATAAAGGTAATTCCTATGCAAATATACACAATTTTGAGGTGGATTTTGATTATCTTTGCATGATTATACAGAATATATGTCCTTAATTATCCTGTTAATACTTCTGACCTTCCCGTTTTGGCAGGATGTGAGCATAATCTCCACCCTTGCCGATGACCAGGAAACCGGTGTTTTCAAACTCCGGCTCCATTCATCGGCCCCGGCGGACTTTACATACGAACTTTGGGACAATGACGGCACGGTTGTGGCCGATGCACATTATAACTTCCATGGTGCCCTCACAACGGTTGCCGACAGTATACCGAACATTCGCCGATGGACGGCGGAAACGCCTGAACTCTATACACTTGTGCTAAACATCAACGGCGAATCGGCCAGTTTTGAAGTGGCTTTCCGCAAAATGGAGATAAAATCCAGGGAGCTTTTTGTAAACGGCAGGCCGATAAAGCTGAACGGAGTACACAACGCCACCGACAGCCTCCTTACAAGGGAAGACCTCCGCCTGATGAAAAAAGCCAACGTCAATGCCATAATAAACAGATGGGGCCATCAGCCGCGCGAATTCTACAGGCTTTGCGACTCCATCGGCTTTTACGTGTACAACCAGGCCGATGTTGACTACAAACCCAAGTGGAGCACGGACACGGTAAAAGCCGCCATTAGCGAAATAAAACACCAATACCAAGGGGTTGCAATCACCCCCAAGGATACCTTAAAGGGCATCTTCAACGTCCTGAATCGCAATTACTTCACCAGCCTTGACAAATACACCGTAAGCTACTGGACGGAGCGCGACGGAAAACGCCCCTTCTGGTGGCGCAAGCGCAATCTCCAATTCAACGCAGAGCCTCAACAAACACAGGATTTCAAGGTAAAACTCCCCCGCATGAAACGGCGTGGAGAATACCATCTGATTTTTCAGATATCCGACGGGGCCGATATAGTGGCCTGTGAAGACATCCTCCTGAAAAACACCTCCGTACGTAGAACCGCCAGGCCAAAAGGCCGTGCAACCTACACCGACGGCGACACAAAGATTATAGTACGCGGAGAAGAGCTGGAGCTGGTTTTTGATAAGAAAAACGGCTTCGTACAGCAGTGGAAAGTAGGCGGGAAAGACATGGTTGATCCGGCTTTCGGCATAAGGCCTGTATTCCGGAAAAACGCCAAAGTATGGGTGCATAAAGGGGAAAACGGTACGGCGGTAATAGGAGTTAACGACAACGGCTCCAGGGAACTGTACACCATTTATCCCGACGGTGCCATAAAGGCCGACATAACAATTAGCCATATTCTCGGCCTACGCTTCAAGATGGCCGATGAGCACTTCCGCTTTTTTGGACGCAGCCTCAACTACTTCAAGAGCATCCAAAGCTCATCGGCCCCGGGACATTACACGGGGACCAGCTGGCTGCAGATAGGAGGAATAACCGTCATATCGGCCGATGAATTTGAATTCGGTATTGATTCGGGGGAAGTTTGCATAAATCGGCCGGCAGATCCTGGAACACTGCAAAGCTTCACCTTGGTGCCAAAGAAAGAAACAAGATACTATTATGAGTAAGAACGTTGCACTGGCCCTTGCAAGCGGCGGTCCGCGAGGATTTGCCTTCATCGGAGCCATAGAAGAACTCCTTGACAGGGGGTACAATATCACCTCCGTGGCAGGTACAAGCGCCGGTTCGCTGATTGGCGGCATTTACGCCGCCGGCGGGCTTCAGGCTTTCAAGGAATGGCTCTTCGGCATTGATACCGTAAAGATCATGAGCCTTATGGATTTTTCAATGAGCATGGACAGCCTTGTAAAAGGCCAAAAGCTTATGAAGACCATCAAGCAGCGCGTTCCGGAGGTGAATATCGAGGACCTGCCCATCCCCTTCGCCGCCGTTGCCACGGACCTTTACACCGGAGAAGAAGTGGTCTTGAGGAAAGGTTCCCTTTTTGATGCAATACGCGCATCCATCTCTATCCCGTCCATGTTCAGGCCTGCCGTCATAGACGGCCGTACGCTGGTGGACGGCGGCATGGTGAACACCTTCCCCCTGAACCGCGTGCAGCGCACGCCGGGCGACATTCTGGTAGGATTCAACGTAAACC
Organism: Bacteroidales bacterium; assembly: GCA_017962065.1. Taxonomy (GTDB): domain Bacteria; phylum Bacteroidota; class Bacteroidia; order Bacteroidales; family UBA932; genus Cryptobacteroides. Next base: position 15,851 of record JAGCWB010000063.1, on the reverse strand, counting down.
AAATAGACGCAGCCGAGATTCAGGGCTTCCTGGACAGCCGCGCCGCAATATCGGAAAGCAAGAGCACCAAATCCTTTATCGGCCGAATTGAAGCCGCCCTTCAGGAATACAGGCTTGTGGCCGATGGAAAAGAGGAACGCCTTCCCGTAGATGTTGGTCAGAATATGGTAAAAATCCTGCAAAGGAGCTTTGGAATAATGAACTGCACCATCGCAAGGATGGGCATAGAACTCAACCCGCCGGACATTCTGGTGGACATGCCATTTGATTCATATCACGGAGTGTACGGCTACTCTCATGCCCCGGAAATTGTGGAAAGGGGCAGGGCTCTTATGGCCGATGCACTTGACAAATACGAAAAAGACCATGCCTAAGAATGTCACAATCAAAGACATCGCAAGGGAAGCAGGAGTATCTGTAGCCCTGGTTTCCTTTGTTATGAACAACCGCGTAGGAGCCGATGGCAAGCAAAAGTACCGCGTTGGCGAGGAAACCCGCAAACGCATACTGGAGGTGGCCCGGAGAATGGATTATCGACCCATGTCCAGAATGCTTCACGCCCAAAGGCAGGCTCTTCTGGCCGGAGTTATCCTTCCCAATCCGGCCGACCCTTACCTCGGCTTGTTTGCGGCCACCCTTGAACGCCTGGCCCTGCCCCAGGGATGTACACTTCTCTTTGGCTATTCGCTGGAAGATCCGGTGCGCCTTGGAAGGCTATGGAGCACCTTCAGGGATAAAAAAGTGGACGCCCTGGTAATGGTTTCTTCAACCGACGAAAAAGAATTGATCGAAGACATGCGCCGCAGCGGCATTCCTATGGTGATTCCACCTGTAGGAGACAAGCCCGAGGACGATGCACGCCTGTGCGCCAACCTTCTTTTCACAGCAATTAACAACAACGCAAATCATGTTATATCCCCTCAAATGTAAGCCCTACCTCAGAACAATGGTATGGGGCGGCGACAAGATTTCCGGCTTCAAAGGAATTGAAACCGATCAGAAAAACATTGGCGAAAGCTGGGAACTCAGCGCCTATCCGGACATGGAGAGCACAGTGGGAAACGGTCCCCTGGCCGGGCGCAGCATATCTTCACTGGTAAAAGAGTTCAAGGATGAACTTGTGGGAAAGCACGTATATCAGGAAAGCGGAAACAACTTTCCCCTGCTTTTCAAGTTCATAGACGCCAAGGCCGATCTTAGCATCCAGGTTCACCCCAACGATGAACTGGCCGAAAAAGTGCACGGCAAAGGATCTTTGGGCAAAACCGAAATGTGGTATGTAATTGATGCAGCACCCGGCGCAAAACTATATTCCGGGCTTTCCAAGTCAGTAACACCGGAAGAATATGCCCGGAAAGTTGCCGATGACTCAATAACGGACGTACTGGCAAGCCATCCGGTGCATCCAGGCGACGTATTCTTCCTCCCTGCCGGACGCATCCACGCCATCTGCAGCGGCTGCTTTGTAGCCGAAATCCAGCAGAGCAGTGACCTTACCTACCGCATCTACGACTACGGCCGGCTTGGCCTGGACGGAAAGCCCCGCCAGCTCCACACTGAGTTGGCCAAAGATGCCATAGATTATAAGGTATATGACAACTACCGCACTCCTTACGAGCCCCAGGAAAACGAAGAAGTAGAGCTTGTAAGCTGCAAGTACTTCACAACCAGCCTTTACGAGCTCACTCTCCCCTACGCCAAAGACTTGTCGGAAATAGATTCCTTCGTAGCCGTAATGTGCCTTGAGGGCTGCGGCACGCTGGAAGTGGACGGCCATGAAATTGAAATCGGCCAGGGAGAGACAGTCTTAATACCAGCCACCGCCGACGACCTTTGTATGGTCCCCGACGGTGGAATGAAGGTTTTGACAACTTATATCCGTTAGTCCAGGCCTCTTGCCCTCATAAGGGCCGAAGGATCCGGCTCTGAGCCGCGGAACTGCTTGTACAGCACCATGGGCTCTTCGCTGCCGCCTTTTTCCAGGAACGTTTTCCTGAAGAGGTCGGCCGTGGATTTGTTGAATATGCCGTCCTGCTTTAACTTCTCCCAGGCGTCCACTGCCAGAACCTCGCTCCAGAGGTAGCTGTAATAGCCGGCGCTGTAGCCGCTGTTGAAGATGTGGTTGAAGTAAGAGGTGCGGTAACGCGGGATAATTTCGTCAACAAGTCCCATTTCCTCGCACACCTTGTCCTCGAAGGCGCGGATATCGTCGGGGCCGTTGAATTTTTCCAATTCTTCGGCCGACAGTTCATGCCATTTCATGTCCAGGATGCTGGCGGCGCAGGTTTCGCCGGCCGCAAAGCCCTGGTTGAAGGTAAGGGACTTACGAATCTTGTCCACAAGTTCCTGAGGAATGGGTTCGCCGGTACGGTAATCGTTGGCATAGGCAGCCAGGATTTCCGGAACAAATGCGAAGTTCTCGTTGAACTGGGAGAACATTTCCACAAAGTCGCGGGCCACGTTGGTGCCGGAGACGCTTGTGTAGTTGCACTGACTAAGGAAGCCATGCAGGGCGTGACCGAACTCGTGGAAAGCGGTGGTAACGTTGTCTATGGTAAGCAGTGAAGGCTTGGCATCGGTGGGATCTTCTCCGGGAGCCGGGAAGTTGCACACATTGACGATAATGGGCCTTACGCCTGTTTCCTGTTCACGGAAATTATTCATCCATGCGCCGCCGCGCTTGGTGGGACGCACATAGTAGTCGCGATAGAATATGCCTATGAGGCTGCCGTCGGCGGCATCGGTGAGCTTGTACGCCTTTACTACAGGGTTGTAAACCTCCACCTCCGGAGCCTCTTCTATATTAAGGCCATATATGCGCTGAGCGGCTGTGAAAACGCCTTTGAGAACGCTATCCGCCTGGAAATAGGGCTTGGTGAGGGACTCATCCAGGGCGTACTTCTGTGCGCGAAGTTTCTCGGCATAGTACATCCAGTCCCAGGCCTCTATCTTGTGACCGGCTATGGCTTCCATCTCCTTCATCTGAACCTTTGCGCTGCGCATGCAGGCGTCCATGATGGGCTGCAGGAAAGTATCTACGGTTTCCGGGGTTCCGGCCATCTTGTCGGAAAGCTGGAAGGCGGCAAAGTTGGGATAACCAAGCAACTGAGCCATCCGGGCTCTGAGTTTGAGGATTTCCAGGACTATGGCGTTGGTGTCGTTCTCGTCGCCGTGGTTTCCGCGGCTGGAGTAGGCTTTGAATACCTGCTCGCGCTTTTCGCGGTCCGGGCAGCTTGCCATGAAGTCGTAATATTCGCTTACGGTGATGCCGGTGGCCTCTTTGAAGGCATTGTTCTCGGCCAAAAGGCACTGGCCGAACTTCTGTGACAGGGTGGCGAGGCGGGTGGAAATATCGGCAAAGCTCTTTTTGCCTTCATCGTCCAAACCTACGCCGTTGCGCTCGAAAGCCTGATACAGTTTCTTAACCGCCATCTGCTGCTCACGGGTAAGATTGTCCGAGTCCTCGTACACCGCCTTTACGCGGGCAAAGAGGGCCTCGTTCATCATTATCTCGTTGGAAGCGGCCGTGAGCATTGGCATAACTTCCTCTTCAATAGCCTGCATTTCCGGAGTGGAATCACTCTCGGCCAGATTGAAGAATACGCCCTGAACCTTATCCAGGATAGGGCTTGCTTTTTCGAAGGCTAAAACGGTATTTTCGAAGGTGGGGGCGTCCGGGTTATCGATGATAGCCTGGATGTTTGCCTTTTCCTCCTCTATACCGGCCTTAAAGGCGGGCATATACTGGTCCAGCGTAATACGGGAGAATGGAGCAGTGCCATAAGGCGTGCTCCACTCTTCCATAAATACGTTCTTATTGTTGTTACAAGCTGCCAGCATACCTACCGCTCCAATAACAATCAGAAGTTTTCTCATTTGATAATACTAATGTCTGTGCCTGCGTAGAACGCATCAAGCAGGGTGAACTGGGCACCGCCCTGGTAACGGGACAGGATACCCACAATGTCAATGTCTTTTTCGCCTATGCGGACGTCTTCGGGAATTTCAACATCGGCAAACCTGGCATAGCCGCTGGTACGCACCTGCACCTCTACGCCGTCGTACATGAAGTAATGGCTCACGCTCTGGGCGCCGGGATGTGCAATGATAACGTCCTTGTACAGCTCTTCGTAGCCAAAATTCTCGTAGGAGGTGTAGGCTTCGCCAATTACGCCGCTGCCGTCGCCGATCTCAACGTCGTCCCATACGCCTGATTGCACAAGGGCAAGGAAACGTCTCTTGGTAAGCGACCAGGTGGTAATGCCGAAGGTATAATCCTCACCATATACACGGTCTGTAGGAGCGGAAAGGAACACACGGTTCCAGGACTCGTACTTGCTGTGATTCAGGTTGGGATCCGGATAGAACAGGCAGAACACTTCCCTGCCGTAGTCCGCGTTCCTGTAAGTGAGGCCGGAGAGTTTTGTGAGCATGCTCACATAAGGGCTCTGGGTGTCGTTCTTGATGGAATTCAGCTGTTCGCCGGTAAAGCTTACAGGTTGAATCCTGTTGGGAGCAATAACGATGGGACCGCGGAAAACGTGCTTCCTGATTATTGTCTGCAGGTCCAGATACGCAGTCTCGTATTCGGGCTCCACATCGGTAAAACCATCTTCGTATTCCTGCCAGCCGTCGCCTTTAAGACCAAGCTGCAGAAGGCCTGCACCGCCGTAATTGCCCGACTTGTAGCCGTATTCTCCAATCACAAGGCCCTTGCACTTTACGTAAAGGATCATGCCAACCTTGTAGTCGTCGTAGGACGACGTGCGGCCAAGCTTGACGCACATTGCGCCGGTCTCGTCCTGGATATAGATTTCACGATATACGTTGCCGTCTTCGTCGGAAGAGGTTACCTCACCTTTAATAATAAGGTCTTCCGTAATCTCCACAGGCGCGCCGTGCGAGGTATAAAGTGCTTTGATATCGGCTATGGTTGCGTTTACATCGGCATCCATATCCACAGCCTCGTAGCCGATGCCGTCATCGTACTTACAGGTGACAACGGGCTCCCATTCCTCTTTCAGACTCTTGCAGGAAACAAGTGCTGCAAAGGCAGCGATTACAAATAATATCTTTTTCATGGCTCTTAGAATCTGAAGTAAACGTTAAGCATGTAGTTGAAACCGGGCATGTAGAAGTACTTGGCCGGGAAACGGTAGAAACGGCTCTTGGCATCGGTGTTGTCAACAATGCGGGTTTGCTCGTAACCACCGGTCTTCACATTGGTGTTGTTCAGGAGGTTCTTGGCATTGAAAGAGAAGCCGATCTGGTATTTGCGCTGGATGTAGAAGGACTTGCCAACGGAGAGGTTCAGGAGGAACGCAGGAGCGAATTTCTCCTGGGTTGTCATGTACTCGATCTCTTCCGGAGTGGCTTTGTAGTCCGGGCCCATAACGGCGTAATCCGTACGGTACAGGGGATTCATGTCAAGATAGGCGCGGTCGAAGTACTCGAAATCCAGGTCTACGAACCAGTAGTTGTGATTCCATGCAAGGCCGATGCTTGCCGCCGTCTGGGGCGTGGAAGGAATGTAGTGCTTCTGGAGACGTACGTAGTCGTTGATTCCGGTACCCTCGGGGATGTTGTTGTTAACGTCGCGAGGATAGATGGGTGTGTATTTCCAGAAGGTGACGTTCATCACATCGCTGCCGTTGTAGCTTACCAGGGATGCGCTGTTGTCAAGGGTCTGGACCATGGTGGGAGTGGAGGTGTAAACAGCCTCGCCCAATGCAAGGACACCCTGGATGCTAAGATCCGGGATAATATAGGTGGGAACCTTGAAGCCGAATTCGATACCCATGTGACGCTGGTCGATTCCGCTGAGTGCGAAGTTGGAGAAAGCGTTCTGGACATCGTCGTAGGCGCTCATGATCTTGCTCTGGTCCTTGACAGTGGTGTAGTATGCGGTGGCGCGGATGTTAATGCCGTTTCCGCTGTACTGCCAGTTGATGTCGGACGAGAAGGTCTTGGATGTGGTAAGGTTGTCCACCATGGTGTTGCGGGTGCGGGGGCTCAGGAACACCTGGTTGAAGTTGGGGGCGTCGTTGAAGTAACCCACATTACCATAAACGCGCATGTTGCCGCCGATAACGTAGTTGATACCCAGCTTACCGGCATAGGTGAGGAAGCGGGCCTTCTTTGAATCGCCGTAAGAGGTGATAATCTCACCGTTCTTGTCGTAAGTGGGCTTTACATGCTCACCGGTAAGGGGATCCGTGAAGTAAGTTCCCGGGAAGAGGCCCTTGTGATGGAGACCCTCACGCCAGAAGCTCTCGTAACCGATGCGGCCGCCAACGTTGATTGCAAGATCGCCGATGGTGAATTCTCCGTTAATCCAGCCGCCCACGTTGCGGATATGTGCATAATAATCGTAGCCGTATTTGTCGCCGACATAGAGTTTGCGGCTCTTGCCTTCGTTCTCCACATAGTAAAGAAGGTCGTTCTGGGCCATGTACGGGGTGGAAGCATAGTCCCTGTCGGCAAAGTTATCGACGTCCAGGAAATACTTGCCGCCCAGAAGATCGGCAATGACTTTGTAGAATTCCGTACGGTTGAACTTGGCGTTTACGCCGCCCATGATGTTTACCCAGGTGGCGGGACGATACTTGAAGTTGAAGGCGAAGTTCAGGTCTCTCTGGTCTGTATGACGCTCTTCCTGCACATACTTGGAACGACCGTCGGCCGACAGGGCGTTAACCTGGTAAATGCGGTCCCAGTCCAGATGAACTATGTCCGCCTCTTCGTTGTACCATGACCTGTATGCCTCCGAGGCCTTGGCGAAGTTGTTGCGCTTGAGGTCCGGATTCTCGTCGTAGAAGTATGACGGGAGGTTACGGTAATAGTCCGGGCGGGGATCCTGGGCGTTGTACCAGTCAAGTGCGGTGTAGCCGTTGGTACCAAAGCGGTAAAGGACGGTGGCGCTGCCATTGAACTTGTCCGAGGGCTTGAAATCGTACTTGATGTAGGCCACGGGCTCGTGGGTCTTACGTACGCGGGAGTTGCGCACCTTGCCGTTCTGATAACCCCAGTTGGCGTTGTACATGTTGTCGTTCATGAGGTCGTACACTTCCTGGATGGAAGCCATTTGGGCGCCTCTTTCTCCGGGAGCGCCAAAAATGGCGAAGTGGAGAGTGTGCTCACGGTTGAAAACCTTATCGGCGCCAAAATAGTACGCAAACGACCTGTAGTAAACTCCGTCAATCCAGTCGTTTCCGCCAAGGCGGGCACTTACGTTTGCGGCAAATGACCAGCCGTTGTCCATAGGGCCGGTGGCATAGGAGGCCATGAGGCGCAGACGGTACAGGGCGCTGTTGGTGAGCACGCTTGCACGCAGGCCTTTGCGCATTTCGCCGGCAGTACCGAACACGTTGGTAATGCCGTTGAAACCGCCCAGCGCTATATCCAGGACCTCGGCGCCATTAACAGTCTCCTTCGAGCGGGTGGCTTCGTTAAGGCCGCTCCAGAGGGAGAAGGGGCTGTAGCCGGTGACGGCGTCGTTCATCTTTACGCCTGCCAGATAAACCTCCTGGGCTTCCGAGGCGAAACCGCGGGCGCGGAAACGCACGGAAGAGAAGTTGTAGCCGGCGATGTTGTTGAAGACATCGTTCGAGCCGAACAGGATGGTGGGGTTGTCGTTGAAGCCGGAGTCGTCCATGTCGAAGGCGGCGAAAGAGTCGTCGTCAACCTCGGCCACGCGCTGGATGCCCGTGAGCGAAAGGTTGAACATGTTCTTCACGTAGCCGTCGTTCACGGTTACCGGAACCTGGGTTTCAAGGAATTCGGGGGCCTCGATCACCAGGATGTACACGCCGTCTTCCAGGCCGGGAATGATGAAGGTTCCGTCCTCGGCCGTTGTTACGGTGGCAATCTCCGCCGCGCCCATCTTTAGCAGAAGGCGGGCGTTTTCCACAGGCTGACGGCCGTTACGGTTGATCACCGTACCCTTGATACCGCCGGTAGGAGTTTGGGCGAAAAGGGCCAGGGATGCAAACGCAGCCGCAAATGCCAGAATGATTCTTTTAGTCATATCGCGTTACTTCTTGATTACGATGTAAGTGGGATAGTGGTCACTGAAGCCGCCAACAAATGAGCCGCCGGAGAATGTACGGAACGGAGTGCCCTTGTACTGGCCGCTCTGGTTGGTCATGAAAGGCTTTGAGAACACGCGTCCGTAGTACTTGCCCTTGATGATGGGTTGGATTTCGAAGGTTCCCTCTTCGGAATCGGCCAGGGCTTTGTTAACCATGATGATGTCGAAGATGTTGCCCTCTCCCCTGTAGTACAACGAGCTGTAACCGTCCTTTATCATCCTGAGGAAAGGATCGAAGAAGTCGTCATCGGCCATTTCCTCGATGGTTTCCTTGCCGTGAAGGTAGTCGGTCATGGAGACGTCGCCGGGGTTGTCGTTCATATCGCCCATCACCACTATCTTGATGCCGGGGAATTCTTCCTGAAGGCGCATGGCCCTCTGGTAGGCGATTTCGGCGCCCCTGGGACGAAGGTCTGCGCCCTTACCGCCCAGACGGGACGGAAGGTGGCATACCAGGAAGGCGAACATTTCGTCGCCAAGCATGCCGCGTACCATGAGGATGTCACGGGTTTTGAAGGCGTCCATCTCTTCCTGACTCCACTGGCTCCAGTCTATACGGGAGGGAGTAAATGTGAAGGGAACGGCTTCGCTTTCCAGATAGGTGAATACTTCCGGCCGATAAAGGAGGGCGCAGTCCACGCCGCGGCGGTCCGGGCTGTCGTAGTGGATAATCTGGTAGTTGGCCTCTGCAATTGCGGGTTCGGCCACCAGATCTTCAAGGACGTGGCGGTTTTCAATTTCCGATACGCCAAGCACAGCGTGCCAGGCCTTGTTGTCCTTTTTCATCTCGGCAATGACCTTGGCCATGTTCTGAAGTTTCTTCTGATACTTGGCGTCGGTCCAGTTGTTGCCGCCGTCGGGCAGGTACTCGTAGTCGTTGTGCCCTTCGTCGTGATATGTATCGAACAGGTTCTCCAGATTGTAGAAACCTATTACGTAAGATTGTTTTTTAGCCTTGTCGGCTTTTTTCTCCTGCGCCAGGAGGGCGAAGGGGACAAGCAGTAACGCCGCCGAAAGGGTGAACAGTATCTTTCTCATATTCAAGTTACCAGTTTTCAAGTGTTTTCTTAGGATCGGCATTCTTTATGGCCGCAACTTTCTCTTTCCCCAAAACGGATGGAAGCACCACGAAGAACTCTACGCCCACTTTCTTTTCAAGGGCCGATATAGATATCGCGTAGTCCTTGAAATCTCCGCCGGCGATGGCACTGTTGTGCGGGAAGTAAAATCCCACGGCCGAAAAATCGTCGCCGGATCTCCTGAGCAGCGCCTTGTAATAGTGTGTGGGGACCCTGGCCGCGTGGCCGGTATTTGTTCCGGACCACTTGTTGGAGTTCCTTATATCGGCACCTGTGGTCACATACAGTGTATCGCAGCCTAACGAATATTTGCGCACCTGCATCTCCAGATTGGCCCAGATTCCGGCGTTGAAGTCGTAATCCTGGGGGGTCATGTTTGTAGGATAGAAGGTGGAGACATTGGGCTTGTATGTTAACCTGTCGGCCGATGGAATCTGGTGCCCGCGGGTCCAGCCGCCTCCATAGGTCTTGGTGACGTCACATACCTTGCTGGCCGGAAGGAGGGGATCCGTGGCCTGCCAATTGTCCGTACGGCCGCCGCTGCCTATGAGGCTCTTGTTAAGCGGGTATGCAACCCACCAGGACACGAAGGAGTCGTAGTCGTAGTAGAAGGACCAGTTGCGGGTGCCGCTCTTGTCCCTGCCCTCGTACTTACCGCCGTCCATGGAATGAACGCCGAAGAACATCTCCGGATGGTCCAGGGCGGGCATTTCAAGCCACTGAGGCATGGATGTGACAATGTTTCCGCTTTGGATAATCTGCGAACTTACCGAGTGCATGGGCGTGGTAAGACGCAAAATGGCCGAGCGGGGATCCTCCGACTCGTTGGGCTCTACGGTTACACGCACGCTCTGGGTGCCGTTTCCGGAAGTTGCGCTGGCCGATATCCAGCCCTGCTGGCCTCCGGAGTAATCTATGGCAAGGTTCCAGGAATAGTCTGCGCCAACAGTGATCATCTGCGTACCGCCGGCCGGGATCACGGTTGACTCCGGTATGGTGAGCACCGGGATGCGCTCGTCCTGCTTTTGGCAGGAAATGAGCGCTCCCAGAGCTACGCTAATGATCAATATGTTTATCCGACGGGACATGAGGTGTACTATTCGTAGGAAACCTTAAGTTCTACAACGCGCACCTGAGCCTTGGAAGCTTTGAAAGCTACAGACTCGGCAGAGCCTGTCCAGGTACCGGTATTGCCATCGTAGGAATATCCGCTGGGGGCGCCTTCGCCGAATGAATCGGGGCCGTACTTGTCACTGCCGGCTGCAGCCGAGCAGGTGAACTCTACCTTGGTGATCTTGTGACCGGATGCAGCAGAAATAGTGAGAGTCTGGTTCTTGTAGATTCTCAACTCCGTTACGGAGCCGCTGTAGCTACTGGAGTTAGTGAACGAAACAACATCGTTCATCCTAACTGTAGCACCGCCTGCAGCAGCCTCGGCAAGCTGGGTCTGGTTGAAGGTAACAGTGCTGCCATCATCGTCGCCGCCTTCTCCACCGCCGCCCTGACCTGCTTCAAAGGACAGGATTGCAGCGTCAACTACCTCGTCCTTGCCGTTGTAGTTCTTGTACTTGCCGGCAATGACAATGGTACCGCCGTTGGAAATCTTGGTCTTCCATTCGGTCTTGTATTCGGCCAGTACGCTGTAAACATAGATGCTGGCGCCGGTAACGTCGGTAAGGTCGAAGCTGCAGTAATTGGAGTTGAAATTGGAAACAACGCCGGTGAGCTTGTAATAGGTGTCGGGATCGGCTAAGGCTATGAATTCGGACACGGTCTTTTCTTCGGCCCTGTTGTAATCCGGCTTGTCTCCGCCGCCACCGCCGCTGGAATTCTTCTTCACGAAGTATGCATACATCACTTCAATCTTGCCCTGGTAGGAACCACGGTAGCCGATGATGGTGATATTGTCGCCTTCTCCAAGACCAAGGGAAGCGAAGCTCTGGTCGTTCTTGGTGCCATAGCCGTTGTCCGTTGCGGTAAGGCCATAGACATATACCGTTCCGGTTTCGTCGGTAAGGTCGAAGTTACCATACTGGGTATTGATAGTGCCGCCGATGGTACCGGTGAGCTGATACTTCTGGGTATCGGATTCTGCAGCTGCGTTGAATTCGGCAACGGTTACGGTCTTGACTTCACCGGTATCTCCGCCGCCGCCCTGGCCTTCTTCGTAGGCAAGGAGAGCTGCCTCCACCACCTCGTGCTGCTGGTTCTTTTCGTAGTAAGCATACTTGCCGGCGATGGTGATGGTGCCGCCGTTCTTGATCTTATTCTTCCACTCATCGGTCTTGAATTCGTCCAGAACGCTGTACACGTAGATGGCGCCAGTTTCATCCGTAAGGTCGAAGCTGCAGTAAGTGGCGTTGAACTTGGAAACAGTGCCGGTGAGCTTGTAATAGGTGTTTTTATCGGCAGCTGCTATGAATTCGGCAACTGTCTTGGGCTCGGCCTTGCTATAGTCGTCTCCACCGCCGCCCTGGCCGTCTTCATAGGAAAGGATGGCTGCGCTTACCACCTCGTGCTTTTCGTTCTTGGCGTAGTAGTCATACTTACCGGCGATAGTGATGGTGCCGCCGTTCTTGATCTTGGAGGACCACTCGCTCTTGTAGGAATCCAGCACGCTGTACACATAGATAGTGCCGGTCTCATCCGTAAGGTCAAAGCTGCAATAGCTCTTATTGAAATTGGAAACCGTACCGGTGAGCTTGTAGTAGGTATCTTTATCGGCTGCCGCAATGAATTCGGCAACTGTCTTGGGCTCGGCTTTGCTGTAATCGTCGTCTCCGCCGCCACCGCCTTGGGATACGTGGCTGTAAATGTATGCGGCGCCCTTACCTGCAGTTTCCGGAGTGCTGCCGAAGAGAGTAATGGGACCGTAGAGGATAACCTCGTCGCCTACTGCTACGTCGGGATTTCCGCTTACCCACTTCTTGCCTTCAAGATAGTAAACCTGGTATGCTTCGAAATCTTCCGAGGAAGCCTTGCCATCGTCCGAGATGAAGAACACAGCGTTGCCGTAAGTGCCACTGGCAGCGAAGGTGGTCTGCACCTTGTGGATGATACCCTTGATGTAATACTTGTCTGTTGTTACTTCTCCACTTGCAAGGTTGGCCACGATCCATGCGCGGGCTTCGCTTGCGCTCCAGGCGGTTTCCGGGGTAAGACCGTCGCCGGGCTTGAGGGCACCTGCCTGGGTGAAGGTGATTCTTTCCATTGCCATGCCTGCGATAATGGTGACAACGGTTTTACGGTCCTTGCCGTCGTTGGGCTGGGCCGTGAAGGTGATGGTAGCGTTGCGGGAGCCGCTTTCCACATCGGCCGAAATCCAGGTGCCGTTGGCGGAGATTCTCACCTTCCAGTCCTGTTCGGTTGTGATTTGCACGGCAACGGTGCCACCATTCTCGGTAAGTTCTACGGCTGTCTTGTCTGCGGAAACGCCGAATACTGGCTTTTCCTTCTTGCAGGCCGATAATACGGCGGTAACTGCAAGGACAGTCAGAATGAGGTTTCTTAGTTTCATGCTGTTATGAGATTAATTGTTATTTGTTTTAGTTTCAGTGCGCTTTTGTGCAATTACAAATATAAAACTTTTTTCTTAGAAAAAAAAGCCCGGTGCTCGTAAGTGAGCATCGGGCTTGAAAATATGTGAGTTAAGACTTACTCGTTCACGCCGTTAAGGCTGTAAATCCATGCAAGTTTGCTGCTGGTCTCGTAGGTTGTGACATAAAGGGTAAGCTGACCCTTTACAATAACCTCGTCGCCAACTGCTATCTGAGTGCTGCCGTCTACCCAGGGTTTGTTATCAAGGTAATACACGCTGTAGCACTCGAAGTCCTTGGAAGGCTCTGTGGTGCTCTTCTTGTCTGCGGAGACACCATAGGCTACGCCGTCGTCAGAAATCCAGAAGGTGGCTGTGCCGTAATTCGAGCTGAAGGTGTAAAGGACAGCCGACACAATGCCTTTTACGCAGACATCGGGGAATACCGGAGCGGGTTTGGACTCTTCCTTGGCGGCGGCAATTGCGGCCTGCTGAATGTCAATCAAAGCTTCGGCGCCGGCAATATTGAAAGGATATGAGGCGTTGCCGATACCGTTGACATCGGTGGTTATGCCGTTGATGCTGTAAACCCAGGCGGCCTTGCTTGCGGTTTCGGCGATTCCGTTGTAAAGGGTAGTGTTGCCGAAAACGACAACTTCGTCGCCAACCTCTATCTGGGCATTGCCATCGGCCCAAGCCTTGTTGTCAAACCAGTACACGCTGTAGCACTCGAAGTCTTTGGTGGGCTCTGTAGTGCTCTTCTTGTCATCGGAAACGCCATGGGCTACGCCGTCGTCAGAAATCCAGAAGGTGGCTGTGCCGTAGTTTGAACTGAAGGAGTACAGAATAGCGGAAATGGTGCCCTTGATGTACACATCTTTGGGAGTTTCGCCGCCAAGGACTACCTCGGTGATTTCGGCCACGCTGTAGGGCTCTTCAAGCGTACCTTTCTTTGATCCGCTCTTCTGGGAAACGGTGTACTCCATTGTGGTGGAGATTGTTTCCTCACTTGATTCGTCCCACTTGGAAGAGAAGAAGGTAACCTTGCCCTTGCGTGCTTTTTCGCCGTCGTTAGGAGTGGCGGTGAAGGTAAATACCACGGTATCGGCAGGAGACTTTTCAAAGATGGTAGGAACACCTGCAGTATACTCGGAATCCTTCAGAGACAGCCATTCTGCGGCAGTCTCATCGATTGAAGCATATGCGCCGCTGCCCTTATAAGCAATCTTTACTTCGAATTCGCCGCCGGGCTGCTCCAGTACGGGTTCTTCGGTAAGAACGGTGAGGAGGGCCTTTTCAATCTTGTGCACGGTTACGTTCACAAGTTCTACGGTGCCGCTATAAGTGGTCTTGGGGCCGGAAACGGTGATCACGTCACCAACCTCGATGCCAAGGCTCAGGAAGTTCTTTTCCTTACCGTCCTTGTCAAGGGTACCGTAAACATATACGCCGTCGGCATTGCCACCGGAGTAGCCTTCGTAAGAACCGTCGTCAAGGTACAGGTTGCCATAGCTTGTGTTGGCAATCTTGGTCACTTTGGCGGTTACCTTGAAGTTCTTGCCGTCGGGACCTTCCATGACTTCCTTACAGGTAGCGGCCACGGCCTCTACGGTTCCTTGGCGTACCATAAGGTGCTGGAGATGGTCTCCGCACTTGATCTGGAGTTCGGTCTCACGGCCGCTCTCCGTTGCGGTTGCACTGATGGTGATGGTTTTACCGCCCTTGCCTTCAAGGGGAGTGATGGTTACCCAATCGGGGGCGTAATCGTAGATCTTATTGCCGTCATCATCCTTTTTGCCGGTATTGTAATGCTTGGTGAAAGCCCAGTCGGCATTGGGGCTGGTGGAGATCGTAACATCCATCGAGCCGCCAGTCATGGGGATGGAGACAAAGGTCTTGTCTAAAGAGAAGTCGGAAAAGGAACCCACCATAGGTTCGGTCTGGCAGCCTGCAAGAACAAGGGCAGACACAAATGCGGTGATGATATATCTGAGTTTCATAATATGATTGTTCCTTTATTAGTTGAAGAGATATTTGATACCGATGGAAGCGTACCAGCACTGGCCAAGAGTGTGGTAAGGAAGCCAGGTCTGGACAGAGCCGTTAACCTTGCTGGGAGTGGAGAATACAGGATAACCTTCTGCATCAGTGCTTTCATACTGGAGGATACGGGCCTCGGTGGTGGAAGTGGAGATTGCAGGATTCAGGTACTTGCTCACGCCCCAGCTGCTGTTGAACAGGTTAAGGACATTCTTGAGGTCGAAGCTTAACTGGAGGGTATTCATGGTATTGCCGATCTTCAGGCGGAAGTCGTGCTTGTAGCTGAAGTCCACACGGTGTACCCAGGGGCTGTAAAGGCTGTAAGCCTCGGCATACTCACCCTGGTGCTTGCTGAGATAAGGATCGTTGTGGACATAGTCCATGAAACGCTTGGCATCGTCAACGGAGACAAAGCGGAAGCTGTTGTTGGCAACCTCGGCGTCGGTAGGAATGTACAGGGCGTCGTAGTTGTAACCGTCACCGTTCATGTCGTTCTTGAGCATGTAAGAAGCAGCAAAGCCGCCGCGCCATGCCTCATAGATAAGGCTGTAGTGGTTACCGCACTTGTCGTTGATCATGGCCGATGCAATTACGCGGTCCGGAGTCACGTACTGCGAGTTGTGCAGGGTGATGTAGTTGGGACCGGCAACGGTGGGAACATAGGTGAAGGCACTCTCGGCTGCAGAGCCGGGCATACCGGTGATTTCCTTGTTAACCGTGTGAGTGTAAGCGGCCATGAGGCTGATCCACTCGGCGGGAGCCATGTTCAGGGTTACGTTGGCGCTCCAGCCATAACCCTTGCTGGTGTTCTCCAGGACAAAGGCCTTGGTGGTGCTGCGGAAGTCGGCGGGATACATGGGACGGTTGTCGGCGCCATTCCAGCGGGTGAAGCCTTCCACGGGAAGGATACTCCAGTCGGAGATGGAGACGGCGTTGATGGTCTTGTTGAAGATACCCTCGGCCGAGATGGTGAACGGGAAGGGCACCGTGAAGGTATAATCACTGGCCAGGGAGGTCTTCCATACCTGAGGCATCTTGAAGTTGGGATCCACTGCGTTTACTGCAGAAGGAACGGTACCTGACTCAGGGGAAACGGTGTCCGGGAAGC